>JBDHUR010000017.1:0-3060 GCA_039809265.1 Minisyncoccia bacterium | reverse complement strand
AGTTCTGGCATACAGAGTGTTACATGGAGTAATAACCGTGGTGGTTCTGGAACAGCAAATGGCACTACTTCATGGTCTGCTTCTGGTATTGCTCTTCAATCTGGTGTAAATATTTTGACTGTGGTGGCTACAGATGCTTCGGCAAATCAAAATATGACAACAAAGACTTTAACTGTAACTTACAACCCTCCGGTTGTTACAGACATTAAACCACCAATTTTGACTATAACTTCACCAGCAGATAGGGCAAATGTGTCTAATACTTCACCTGTTACCTTTATGGCTACTGCTACTGATGATGTAGCTGTGACGCAAGTAAAGTTTTTTCTCGGAGCTACTTCGGGAACGCCTAAATGCACTCTTGCTCCTCCTGCTACTTCATCAAGTACTTACTCATGCTCATTTAAAGTCCCGTCAGTATTCTTTGGACTAGGTTACTCTACGATCAACGTACAAGCAAGTGATGCAGCGGGAAATATAACCACAGAGAGTATACAAGTTAGATAGTTTTAAAAAGCAAAACAGCCTTGTCTGTGTATTAGACAAGGCTGTTTTCTGTTACAATACTATTATGTTAAAAAATAAAAAACAAGTTATAGTATATACAGATGGTAGTTCTCGCGGTAATCCTGGCCGAGGCGGCTGGGCGGTGGTACTTATATCTAGAGATGCAAACAAAGTTGTAGAATACGGAGGATATGCAGCTATGACTACCAACAATAAAATGGAACTTATGGCAGCTATAGAGGCTCTAGGTAAAATAAAGGACAAAAATGCTGATGTCACAATACATTCAGATTCCACTTATGTTATAAACGGGATGACTAGTTGGATATTTAATTGGGAGAAAAATGGTTGGAGGACTTCAGACAAAAAACCTGTGCTAAATAATGACCTATGGAAGAAACTTGCAATATTAACACGCTCACATAAAGGCAAGGTGAATTGGGTGAAAGTAAAGGGACATGCAGGAGTAGAATTCAATGAAAGAGCAGATAAAATATGTACTGCTTTTGCAGACAAAATAAAAATAGATTTATTCGATGGTGAATATGATGAATATATTGGTTGGCTGTCTTTGAGGTCTTTATTGTAGTTGTTATACTTTTAGCATGAAAGATGCGTATTTGAAATCAGTGGTTTCAGGATTCGCATTCGGAATTATTACTCGTTCATTGTTTGTATTTTCTGCAGCATTCGTCTCGTTGATTTGTCTTTTTGGTGTGATATTTATCTTTTACTATTTTGTTTTCAAAAAGAAGATAGTTTATATTTTTGTCAGTCTTTTTATTTTATCTTTTGTTTTTGGAGTTTTTCGTTTCCATATCTCAGATAAGCCATTCTATGTATCTGCTTTATATCCTATGGATGCAAAATATCTGTCTTTGCATGGCATCATAAACAGCGATCCAGAACACAAAGAGAGTTCAACAGAATTTATTTTACTTGTAGATAGAATGGAGGGTGTTAGTATAAAACATAAAGAGAAAGTGCTTGTGAGAGATAGTATATTCTCAAAAGTTGAGTATGGAGATGAAATTATAATTTCTGGTATATTGAAAAGACCTGAGAGTTTTACTAACCAGCTTGGCAAGACTTTTGACTATGTCAGTTATTTGAAAAAAGATGGAATAGATTTTACTCTAGGCGTAAAAACCCTCAATGTAGTTTCTTCTGGTAACGGTAATTTTTTGAAAGAAAGTCTTTTTTCTTTCAAAAAGTGGATAGACAAAACAATAAACAAAAATATGGCTCCGCCAGAGTCTAGCTTGCTCTCTGGTATACTGCTTGGCACAAGGAGTGCTATGAGTAAAGAGCTGAAAGATGCATTTATAGAAACAGGCACGATACACATTGTGGCACTTTCCGGATATAATGTGACTATTGTTGCTGAAGCTGTAATGAAAGTTTTTTCAAACATCCTGCCTTTCTTTACAAGTATCGGAGTAGGTATTTTAGCTATTGTGTTGTTTGCTATTATGACTGGTGCAGGGTCTACTGTCGTGCGGGCGTCTATCATGGCTATACTTGTGCTCTTGGCAAGGGCGACGGGGCGCGCGGCCGATATCGGCCGCGCGCTGGCCTTAGCTGGCATCTGCATGGTTTTGGTTAATCCATGGGTCCTTGTATATGATATTTCTTTTCAGTTATCGTTTCTTGCAACTATTGGACTTGTCTATCTTACTCCAAAAATAGAAGATCGCATGAAGAGCTTGCCAAACAAGCTTGGTTTGCGGACTATCTTTGCTTCTACTGTGGCTACAAATATTTTTGTTTTACCCTTCATTGTCTATCAGATGGGCATTTTCTCCATTGTAGCCTTGCCGGTAAATGTACTTATTCTGCCGACTATACCTTTTGTTATGCTCTTTGGAGTATTTACTGTGGCTTTCGGCGCCATATCTACCGCAGTTGCTCTTCCTATATCTTTTGCAACACATGCCGTACTTGCATATGTCCTTGGCATGATAAAGACTTTTGCAAGTTTTTCATTTGCATCTGTCGCTGTGTCACATGTGCCGTTTGCTGCAGTGCTGGTTTCATATGCATTACTTTGTTATATTATGTTCCGCAAAAAATCTATTTAGCTTCAGCAAAATTTTTCTCTATTTCTGCCCAATTCAAGTTTGTAAAAAAAGCTTCAACGTATTTTTTCTTTTCGCTTGTCGGATAGTCATAGACGTATGCGTGTTCCCACATATCCAGCGCAAGGACAGGGGGGAGTCCTGCCAAGTGCCCTAAGTGCTGCTCCTCTACCCATTGTGTCAGAAGTTTGTCAGTTTTCTTGTCGTAGTAAAGTATTGCCCAGCCCACACCGCGGGTGAGAGCTACGGACTTGAAAATATTTATAAACTCATCAAACGAGCCAAAATCTTTGGTGATATGCATATGCAAGTCGCCGCCTGCAGTTATCTCTTTTGCGCTACCTGCTAAAGAAGCAAAGTAGTATTCATGGTTTCGCATGCCATCAAACTCAAATGCGAACCTTCGCTGCAGCTCCGCAAGCTCATATGTATACTTTTCCGATTCTTTTCTAAATTCTTGTATTTGGCTCAAGAT
>JBDHUR010000016.1:0-4516 GCA_039809265.1 Minisyncoccia bacterium | reverse complement strand
CCGCCACACTCAAACTTCCAGTAAATCCATATGAAGTTACTCCGTTGAAAGATATGCGTCCGCCGCCGCCAGCGCCGGAGTTTGATGTATCTGTATTTTGAGTTATGTTTCCGCCAATCGCAGAAATAGTACCAGACCCAGAAAGTGATCCGGATGAAATCCAAAGACTTCCGCCGGCGCCGCCAGCATTTCTGGTAGTTATAGTACCTGGCTGACTGGTAACACTTTCACCATTGGAAGAAAGTGTACCATTCACAGTAACACTGCTTGCAGAGATCTTTATAGCACCTCCGCCTGAACCACCTTGACCGGAATCAATGCTGTTGTATCTGCCTCCTGAACCAAGAGATATAGGTGAATCCGCAGAGCCATATGGATCAGCCGGATTTTTGCCTGAACCATAAACAGAACTAAAGCCGCCACGACCACCATAGCTTCCGCCTGTAGACTGATTAGAACCATCCATAACACCGCTACCAGGACCAACACCCGCCGGAAAGCCCATGTAGTTGGCAGTTATTGTTCCACCGACACCTATGGTTACGCTTCCTGCGGTAATACTATACCCTGTGCCATCTACAGCTACAGTTGAAAGGTCACTGTCCATATCCTGATCACCCTCAAAACGTATTGTTCCGGAGTTTACAGTGATAGCACCTGACACATTCAAGGTTGCCAAATTGCCCATCACAGCATACGGAGAAAAGTGCAGTATGCTGTTATAACCGGTGTCTAGCGTGAGTGAACCCAAGTTGTCAGCTGTGTAGTCTGCGGTTACATCTTCACTCATGGTGCCATCAAAGATTACAGTGCTTCCGGAAACAGGCACCTGTAGACCAGTCCAGTTCAAAGGATCAGACCAAAGCTGGCTGCGGCCGGCGCCGGTATACAAACGCACAGCTGCTCCAACAATTTTTATAGTTTTCATGTCAGATACATCGGCGGTACCATCACCCGTCACGTCCAAACCAAGGTTTGAAGCAGAAGCCGTGCCTGTAAAATTTTTAAAAGAAAGACCAGATATTGTTATATAGTCATTTGAAGCAAAGTCGCTCGTCACATCTACAAGCATTGTCTTTGCATCCGGATAGGAAACTGTGCTGCTTACTTTGCCAGATGCAGAGCCGCCGACAACAGCAGAAGTATCACTCGTATCCCACTCCATTGGAAAACCAGCAGGAATAACAAGACGCAGATCATTTGCAGCAGTTATTTGCGGAGTAGAGCTGTCATACACGGTCAAAGTCTTGATAGCTTGCGCTGCTTGAGACTGGCTGAATGCTTGCCCAGACTCTGCAAAGAAAGATGGGGTGCTGGTATTGTTCATCGCTACAGTATAGGCATCTGAAACATCAGTAATACCATCGTTATTTATATCTATACCAAGAGACGTCGGTATGGATACTCCGGAAAATGACATGAGTTTCAGTCCACCCAAAGTTACTGTGTCATTTGCAGCAAAACTAGTTGTTACATTGAAAGAGGCGACTTTGTTTGACTCTTCATAGGTCACAGTTGCGCTAACTTTTGCAGCGGCTCCGCCGCCAATAGTTGCCGTTGTCACAGAAGTATCCCACACAGCATTTACGTTTGAAGGTATGCGGACACGTATATCGCCGGTAGCATTGGCAGAAGTAATGGTAGCAGTAGCAGCATCGGTTATAGAAATAGTATTTATAGCGGTTGATCCTGCGCCTACTGCAAATACTTGGTTGCTGCCGGAAGAAACTGTTGGCCCAGCCGGACTCATAGAAGAAAGAGTCAAAGTATAATTGCATGGAATAACATCTGCGCCGCCATTTACCACCCTATACCCTTTCCAGTTGACTTGCGGAGTACCCAAGGTCGTATCCACATCTATAATAGCGTACCTGCGCCCAGAAGTCGTATCCTTACAGACGAGGTCACCGCCGCTTACAGGCCCAGCGCCGATAGGCTCAGCGCCGAACGGGGTTGCGCTCAAATCATAATAAACATGCGTTGGAGACATAGCTACTTTGTTTACATACATTTCATGCTGATCGCCAGATAGCACTATGACATTTTTGATATTGTTCGCCTTAAGAAAATTTTGTAATTCTTTGCGTTCATTTTTATATGAAGCATAAGCATCACTTGGATTTCCAATGGAATCTGCTGTTGTTACTGTCGATAAGATAAACTTAAACTTGGCTGGGCTATTCTTTAGCCAGTTTTTCAAATGAGCCATCTGTGCGGTGCCAAGCATGCGATTTGAAGCCGAATCGACGGCCTCAGTATCTTGAGACCTATAGGACCTGGTATCCATTATAAAGAATGAAGTATCGCAAACATCAAAGCTGAAATATGTCTCCCCTGGGACTTTTGAGGCAAAGTTGTTTGCAAACTGATACTCATCCGCGACCTGCCTATAAAGCGGATATTGCCCGGACTTACCTCCATCCCAGTTGTCAGAAAGAGGCATCTCATGGTCGTCCCACATGAATACAGAGGGGGTGTTCTTTGTGAAAGTTTTCCATGAGCTAGATGCCCAGTTATTCTGGTAATAAGCTTCAATGTCTGACTTTGTACCAGTAGATGGCCCGTAGATTTGGTCACCATTAAAAATGTTAAAGAGTGGCGTAACAGTATCGAGGATATCACCGAAAGAAAAATCCCCGGGCGAAACAAAAGAACTGCTGAAATCTCCAACTGTAGAGAAAATATAGTGGCAAGCACCGCCGCTTGCAGGCAGCGTAGTAAAAGTTCCAGAAGATCCGTTGCCTGTTTGTACAACGTCGTCCAAGAGTACACGATAGTCGTATGCAGTATTTGCTGTAAGACCTGAAAGCTGTATTACGCCAGTATAGTCTGTACCACTTCCAAGAGAAAGTCCAGAAGTTATTGTGCCGGGATATGAGCCAGCGGAGAGTTTATACTCCACCTTAAAAACCGCGTCCGAGTCTGTACGGATCCAGACTTTTACACCAGTGTCAGAAAGCGCACCTAGCAAGGCACCATGAGTAAGTGTGGCAGCCTGCGCGACTTGTGTGCTGAAGATAAATGAAAGAAAAAAAGTTAGTGCTAAAAAAAAAGCTTGAAGTGGATATGATTTCCTGTGAAATTTAATCATATGGAGATTATAACACTCAAAGTCAAGTTTGCATATGTGAAAAAACCAATAAACAATATATAATGGGAAAATCAAATTATGAAAAACAGTATGCGTTTTATTTTTGCAATTTTGAGTATATTATTAGTTCTCAGCATCGGCTTCTTAGCTTTCAAGAAAAATAAATCACTGGACACGCCAACTGACAACCAGCAAGATACTGCAAGAGAAGAAATTGCTACTGATTCTAATACAGCTACAGAAACTCCGACACAGGAACAAGCAGAAATGCAAGCACAGGAGCCGGCAAAAAAAGAATATTCGCCAAATCTTTATGTTCTTGGCAAAAATGAGCATGGCCAGCTCGGAGAAAGTGACGTAAAAGAATTTACAGATGTTTTAACACCAGTCGCCATCGGCAAAACTTTCGTTAAAATAGCTGCCGGTAGAAGCCACGGAGTTGGAATAACTTCTGAAGGAGACGTATAC
The DNA here is from genome assembly GCA_039809265.1 of Minisyncoccia bacterium. Lineage (GTDB taxonomy): Bacteria > Patescibacteriota > Minisyncoccia > Phycocordibacterales > UBA9973 > JBDHUR01. Next base: position 957 of record JBDHUR010000016.1, on the reverse strand, counting down.
ACTTGGGGACGCAACAACTTGGGCCAGCTAGGCTACAAAACAGACGATATACAATACAATCCCGTACCCCACCTTGTCATGTCTGGAGCGAAAGATGTGGTTGTTGGCCAAGACCACACACTGGTTTTGAAGAAAGACGGTACAGTATGGGGCTTTGGCTCCAACTATACTGCTGCGATAGGAGACGGTACAAACATAGACCGCGCAACACCCGTAAAAGTAAGCGGGATTTCCAATATTGCCAGCATTTTTACCGGATATAAATTCTCTATGGCAATAGACATCTCCGGCAAAGTGTACGCTTGGGGTGCTACATGCGCGCCATCCGGAGTACGCGTAGCTGCTGACTTGGCAGCACGCATGACCACTCTAGACGGCGGATACTACGACCCGGTTCCTGCCATAAACCCAAATGGCTATGACCATAATCAGGATTGCATAAATGAAGAAGTAATAGGTATACACAGTAAATCTCCAATAGAGATGCCGACACTCTCTGGTGTAACCAAAGACATCGCTATAGGCTACGGGCACGCAATAATACTTGAAAATGATGGGTCTATATGGAGCTTTGGCTGTAATCTGTACGGCCAAATGGGCAACAGAAACTATAACAACAAAGTAGAAAATGCCAAGCCTCAAAAGATTCTAGACATAGGCAAAGTAGTAAAAATCGGCGCGGGCTTTAGACAGTCCTTTGCTATAACAGAAGATGGAGATGTGTATATGTGGGGCTTGAACTCAAAAGTAGAAAATGGATATAAACTTCTAAACAGTTCTTCCCCGGCAAAAATAGATAACATGGACGGCAAAGATATAAAAGAAATTGCAGGAGGATACGACATAGCTTTTGCGCTTATGAACTCTGGCGAAGTTTATGCTTGGGGAGCAAATACAAACCATGTAGTAAAAGACCAGAAGAAAGATCAAATGCTTACACCTGTAAAAATGCCTATC
>JBDHUR010000015.1:0-4880 GCA_039809265.1 Minisyncoccia bacterium | reverse complement strand
GCTTTGCTTTGTAGATACAAAAGCTACATCCAATGCAGAGCTCCTTTACTCTATCTTTTCTGGTGATCTTGAAATCCAAAAAGAAAATGCAGAATATATTTTGCTTGGCATATTAGGAGACACTGGAAATCTGCTTTTTGTAAAGCCGGAGCAAATGCAAGTCTTTGATATAGTAAAGAGGCTTTTGTTGATAGCCGACACTTCCATAGAGATGTTTCAGTCCAGGTATAGAAGCATCTCGTTGAGAGAGTTTGAGCTTATGAAAATCTTGATAAAAAACACTACATTTGCTGATATTTCCGGCTGGCCAGCCGTGCATTATACTTTTATAGAAAAACAAGAGGCAGAAAAATATACAGATGTAGAAGTATCTTCTGCCACTGCTATGTATGTGGCTAGATATCTGCGTATTATAGGTCAATACAGCTGGGGCTTCGCGGTTACGCCTCGCACAAGTGGTGATTTTCATGCATCATTTCGGTCATTGCCAGGCTCTGTGAATGTGAGAAAAATGGCAGAGCAGATGGGCGTAGGCGGTGGACATGACAGGGCTGCCGGCTCTAGTTTCAAAGAGGTTGACGGATATGGCTCAGCTAGTGCTGTTATAGAAAAGATATTAGACTGGATGAAAGAAAATAAGCCTGTGCTTGACTCGCAAGATCAAATCCTTAATTTTTTTAATTACTAATTATTAATTACCTCAGTGGCTTTTATAGACGAAATACAATTTACAGCTAAAGCGGGCGCCGGAGGCAACGGTGTTGTTCGCTGGCGGCAAGAGAAATTTATACCCAAAGGCGGTCCAGCTGGAGGAGATGGAGGCCGTGGTGGTGATGTCTATGCAGAGGCAATACGAGATGTGCATATACTTGCTCAGTATCGTAATAAAAAGGAATATCATGCAGGCAGAGGCGAAGACGGCGGAAGCAGAAGCTTTCATGGAGCAAACGGGGAAGATTTAGTACTAAAGTTGCCGATAGGTTCAAGGATAAAAAATTTAGAAACAGGCATGGAGTATTCACTGGAAAAAGAAGGCGAAAAAGTTCGTATATTGAAGGGAGGTGCTGGCGGCAGAGGAAACGAACATTTCAAAAGCTCCGTAAATACAACTCCTAGGAAACAGACGGACGGGAAGCCGGGTGAGGAAGCTCTGTTTACCGTAGAGCTTGAGCTCTTTGCCGATGTTGGTTTGGTTGGGTTTCCAAATGCCGGAAAAAGCTCGCTTCTAAATATGCTTACCAATGCCGAGGCAAAAGTCGGAGACTATGCCTTTACAACCCTTGATCCAAACTTAGGCGATTTTTACGGATTTATTATTGCCGATATCCCAGGTCTTATAGAGGGCGCAAGTGAAGGTAAGGGCTTGGGTACAAAATTTTTAAGGCACATAAAACGTACAAAGATATTAGCGCACCTGATTTCTTTTGAAAATCTTTCTGCTGGTAGTACGGGGATGATCAAAGCATATAAAGCTATCCGCAAAGAACTACAAACGTATGGAGGCGACTTAGATGAAAAAGAGGAAATTGTTATACTTACAAAAACAGACGTACTTGAGAATAAAAAAGTTATAGAACGCGAAATCAAGAAATTTGAAAAGCTTGGCAAGGCGGTTTTGGCAGTCTCTTTGTATGATGATGCATCTGTAAAAAACACTCAAGATGCTCTTGTAAAAATCTTGAGGAAAAAATAGCCCTTGGTAAAAAACCAAGGGCTATTTTTAGATCAGTATTTGATGATCGGCATCTTGAGCAAAAACTCTTCTGCCCATTAAAAATTCAAACGGAACCTCACATCTTTCCAGAGGCGGCTCGGCTAGTATGTTAGTTTTTTGACCGCATTCAGAACATTTTTTATATTTGAGACGAAAAACAGTAAGTTCTAAAGCAGAATGAGCTGAGTGCCGACGTAATATTCTTTGGATTGAATGAGCGTCTCGGTTCAGGATATGTTTATCTCCGCACACTCTACTAATATAATCCAAACCATTCCTGAAAATATTTAATTCACTGGATTCTTCCAGTGGTTTTTCCAAAAAAGTCTTTGTAAAATTTAAATTTTTAGTATTCGGCTCAAAATCAAATATAGTCTCTAAAAATTCTTTCATTCCGCGTGGATGGATAGAAAGGAAGATAGCAGAGCTTCTCATATCTGTAATTTTGGCGGCATTCCAATCAAACAAACGAAAAGCTTTTTCGGGTTCGTTCGTTGCTCCGCAAACAAGGAAAGGCATCGAAGCTATATGCGTTGGTGACAAATTATTATTTTCAATAAAAGAATCAAAATTAGATATATTGTTTATATCCATATACTCTTTTATACATAAAGCAGTGATCGTTTGAAGCAGTTTTTCTTTATTCATTTTTTTGTTTTTTCAAATTTTATATCTAAAATAAAATATTGTCAAGTATTTCAAAACAAGCTTGAAAAAGCTATACTCACTAGTGTAATTATGGATAAGACTTACTACACAACCATAGGGCTGGAAATTCATGCGGAGCTAAAAACTGCTACCAAGATGTTTTGCGCTTGCAAGAATGATCCTGATGAAGCTCGCCCCAATGTAAACATTTGTCCAGTGTGTATGGCACACCCAGGAGCATTGCCAGTCATAAACAAGCAAGCACTGGAGCATGTGATGCGCGTTGGTCTTGCGCTTGGCGGCAACATTGCTGACTTTACAGAGTTTGATCGCAAAAACTATTTCTACCCCGATATTCCGAAAGGTTATCAGATATCTCAATATAAATACCCTATAGTTTCCGGTGGTGAGCTTGCTGACGTGAAGATAACACGGGTACACTTGGAGGAAGATACCGCAACAAGCAAGCATGATAAGGGAGATTATTCTCTCGTAGACTTCAACCGCGCTGGTGTTCCTCTTATGGAGCTTGTAACAGAGCCTGTGATACATAATGCCAAAGATGCTGGCAACTTTGGCAGGGAACTCCAGCTTCTTTTGCGCACACTCGATGTTTCCGAGGCAAATATGGAAAAGGGTGAAATGCGTGTAGAGCTTAATATATCTGTTTCTGATGACCCAAATAAATTTGGCACAAAAGTAGAGGTGAAAAATATAAACTCTTTCCGTGCAGTGGAAAGAGCAGCTGAATTTGAAACCAAGCGCATGATTGATCTTTTAGAAAAGGGCAAAGGAGGTGAAATAGTGCAAGAAACTCGCGGCTGGGATGAAAACAAAGGAGTAACTTTCTCTCAAAGGACAAAGGAAAACAGCGAAGACTATCGATATTTTCCAGACCCAGACTTGCCGAAACTTAAACTTAAAGAAATTTTTGGACAGAATTTTGAAAAAGTGAAGGCGTTACCAGAACTCCCTTTGGCGAAGCGTGCGCGCTATAGCACTGACTTTGGCATAAAGTCAGAAGACATAGAAAGTTATATAAGCGATTTTGGCCTAGGTATATGGTTTGAGGAGATTGCAAATATATTGAAGAATAAGGAAAAGGTTAAAATTGCTTCAAACTACATCACATCGGATTTTGTTGGCTTGAAGAAAAATAATGCTGAAACAAAAATGCCAAGCGCTGCGAACTTTGCCGAGCTTATTGACCTGCTTTCTGGCGGTAAGTTATCATCTCGTGCAGCAAAAGATATTTTGGCAATGATGGTTGTCTCCGACAAATCTCCTCTTCAGATTGCTACAGAGAAAAATCTGCTTCAGAAAAACGACGAGGGTGCACTGAAGGCTATAGTAGAGCAGGTGCTATCGGAAAATACCGAAGCTGTAGAAATATATAAAAGCGGAAAAGAAAATGCGCTTATGTCTCTCGTGGGCAAGGTCATGAAAGCTTCCGGTGGCAGCGCCAACCCTCAGCTTGTGCAAAAGATGCTAAAGGAGATGATAGGGAAATAACAAAGCCGCCCGAGGATACGGGCGGCTTGGGCGGTTTTTGCAAGCTTCAAATTTCTGCGGTCAAGGGCGTTACTTTTTTCACGCTTACTCTGTGCTTCAGTTTCCACTTTATCGTGGCAAGTACTCCTGCGAGGAGGATGGATAACAGGGAGGGTATTATCATAGCCTCCATGTATCCTGCAAACAGCATGCCGACAATAGGTGCGAACAAAGCAATGCAAAATAAAACTACTACTCTTTTTGCCATAGTCAATATATTTACAGTTTTTACATATTTCAGTCTAATTATATCATAATAGAAAAATAAGTCAAGCACTAAATCTACACCCATGCCGGCTTGCTTTTTGCTATAATAAACACATACAAGTAATAAATTTTTCCATATGGATAAAAAAATAAAAGTAGCAATAAACGGTTTTGGGCGTATAGGGCGAGCATTTCTAAAAATAGCTTGGCTTCGACCAGATATAGAGGTGGTAGCGGTGAACGACCTTGGTACGCTAGAGTCATTGTCCTATCTTTTGAAACATGACACTGTATATAGGACTTGGGGTCATGACGTGGAAATCAGCGGTACCGACATAGTTATAGACGGCAAGACGGTGAAGTTTATTTCCGAGAAGGATACTACAAAGTTGCCTTGGGGTGAGCTTGGGGTAGATGTGGTGGTAGAGTCTACGGGCCTTTTCACTTCTTATGACAAAGCCAAGTTCCACTTGGACTGTGGAGCAAAGAAAGTCGTTATTTCTGCTCCAGCGAAAGACGACCCTTCGGCGAGCTCAGGGCAGGTGCTAGTTAAGGGCGAGACTATCCTCATGTCTGTAAACGAAGACAAGTTCGGTACTTGCGACATTACTTCCAATGCTTCTTGCACTACCAACGCCGCATCTCCACTCATTGCTATATTGCACGAAACTCTTGGTATAGAAAAAGCTATCCTAAACACCGTGCACGGGTATACAGCCAGCCAGTCTCTTGTGGACGGGCCAAGCAAGAAAGATTTGCG
>JBDHUR010000014.1:0-7997 GCA_039809265.1 Minisyncoccia bacterium | reverse complement strand
AACCTTCGCTGCAGCTCCGCAAGCTCATATGTATACTTTTCCGATTCTTTTCTAAATTCTTGTATTTGGCTCAAGATATGATTTGCAGACTTTACATACCCGGCATAAAGCTTCAGATGTTCTTCTATATTTTTGGCAGATATACCCGTCAGCTCCGGCAATACCCATGTTTGTGTTTTGAATGTTTCCATAGTTTTATATTTGGCTTTTAATGTTCTCATTATATCATATATCCATGATGCGTTTGTTTAAGAATAATAGGTATTTATTTCTCATATTTTTGGCTATTTTTACAGTACTTATCTGGCGGCAAGATACTTCGGCAGGCACAGGCCTACTAAAAGTAGCCTTTCTGGATATTGGGCAAGGAGATAGTATCTACATACAAGCACCAAATGGTAGACAAGTGCTGATAGACGGTGGCAGGGACCAGAAAGTGCTTTCTCGGCTTGGTGAGGTGATGCCGTATGGAGACAGAACTTTAGATGTAGTCATTGCAACCCACCCAGACGCAGACCACATTGGCGGATTACCCTATATCCTACGGGATTATGGTGTTTCTCTGGTAATGGAACCTGGAGTTCAATCTGAAAGCGATGTTTACAAAGAGCTAGAGAAAAGCATTGAAGAGGAAAAAGCCGAGCATCTATTTGCTCGCCGAGGCATGGTAATACATTTGGATGAAGAACACGGAGTAGATTTGGAAATACTTTTTCCAGACAGAGATACTACAGGATGGGAGACAAATGAGGCGTCTATAGTTGCAAAACTTGTCTATGGCAAAACTTCTTTTCTTTTGACTGGTGATGCGCCGCGAAGTACCGAGTTGTACTTACACAAACTGAATGTGAAAGAGCTAGATGTAGATGTGCTGAAGCTGGGACACCACGGGTCACGCACATCTACCTCGCCGACCTTTATAGAGGACACTACACCAAACTATGCCATTATATCTGCAGGGCTTAACAACGACTATGGCCACCCGCACAAAGAAGTGCTGGACACGCTAGCTTACTACAAAGTGCCGTATCTTGCCACATACAAAATGGGTACTATAGTTTTTGAAAGTGATGGGAAAGAACTTTACTTAAAGCAATAATGCTCCCAAGTGGTTGTGGGTTTGATTGTCGGGGTCTGGTAGTTTGGCAAAGTGTCTTCTCGCATGTATATGATCTTGAATTCTTCCAGTTTTTCTCCGTCCTCGGTGTGTTCGTTGTTCCATGTACGGCACAGGTATTTGCCATAGTATAGTCTGTATTTGCTGAAGTCGCTGCGCCATAGATTCATCATATATTTTTGCCAGCGCTGGTCCATGTATGTCTTGGAAACAAGCGGCGGTTTACCATAGCTTACAGGTGCACCGTCTTTGTATACATCTACTTCACTGCCGTTTCTTAGCTTCCCAGGGATGACATACCAGCCGTCATCTGTCATCGGGTATGGAGCAAACATATCAAATTTTTGGTCCATCCTTGTTACCCAAGCCACAGGCTTCAAAAAGTTTGGAACTATTTTCTTTTCTCTGCTTGGTATTGTGTCTATGTTCCAGCAGATTATGAAAATCGTAAATGTGCATATTATAATCTCTCCCGCAGAGCGCAAAAATTTTCTCCTTTTTTCTTTGCTTTGGCTAAAGCGTTCTTTTTTAGGAGGTAAGCAGATAGTAAGACGGCTCTCAGCAACTTTTTTATAAGACCACTCGCCCAAGTTGTGTATCCCAGGAAGTTTTAATATAAAAATAAGCGGCCACCACAGCGGAGAAAAGCGCATAGCAGCTATAAGTCCGTCAAATCCATAGAATTTGCGGCCCATTTCGTCTACAATAACCCAAGAATTTTCGCGCCTCATTACTTCTTCTATTTCTGGCGCTTCTTGTGCAGGGATTACTTTGGTGTATTCAGAAAGGAAAAGCAGGCGCTTCACATACCAGATTGCCCTGGTGCAAAATCCGCAGTCCCGGTCGTAGTACATTGTAAGTCCTTTGCGGCGAGACAAAGCAAACCAAGGTAATACCTTGTCCCAGAAAATAGACGGCAAAAGCCCAAAAGTTATAACTACACTTATTGTGCCAAAAAGACCTATAGACATACTGGTATTTATGCCTATCTGAAAGATCGCAAAAAGTATTACAGCTACAAGCCTGGTGTACTGGTTGAACAATGGGAAGACCATGGCTATAGCGCCATATGTCTCTAAGACAAGAGTGCTTTTTGTCAGAAATTTTAATAGAGCGGGGAAGTTGAGCAACCAGTGTCCTAGGCGTGTAGCAAACTGGTCAATATTCAGAGTGTAATACAATGCTGTGCCGTCGTGCCACTGTGCGCCAGTTTTCAAGACACCTGCAAAGAAGTAGAAAAGGAAAATCTGCGTAATATATGCTATGGTTCCAGCAGAAAATACTGTTTTTTCTTCCGCAGGTTTTTGTCTATTCAGGAAGTTATCAAATGACCATCTTTTGCCCCAAGGCAAGAACATCGCAAAGAACATAATGCATCGGAATATGCCATCCCCGCCTTGTAAGACCAGCGGATTTCTGTTTTGCAAAGATACAAGCAAGAACCACGAGATGGCTGTGGCCAGAGTTGTGCGGTAGCCGATCAGCATAGATACAGCAAAGAGAAAGGCAATGATGAAAAGTACAAGCTCAAAGACGGCTGTCCCGCTCATGTTGTGAACAGATATAAGCCAGGGATTGTTGTAGAGTTCCAGGAAGTTTGCTCTTGGCAAGACGCCTGCATCTGTATAGTGCGCGGTCAGGCTTCGTACACGTTCCGCCAAGTCCAATATTATTATAATACCTGCCCCGATGCGCATGAGAGCCAGAGAGCGATAGTCCAGGGAAAACACTTTCTTCAAATGTTCCATTATTTTCATATCGTAAAGTATAACAAAAAATCACCCGCTTGTGGGTGATTTACTTTATAACTCCTGCTTTTTTTAAAGTGGCATATGCGCCGTTCTTGGCTATAGTTCGCATGCCCTCGGTAGATACAGACAAGGTGAAAGTCTTACCGATCTCTGGTACAAAGATGCGCTTTTTCTGCAAGTTTGGGTATTTCCTGTGGCTGCCGGTTGGAGTAAATACGGTAGCACGAGTACGGTTGGCATATTTACCGCCTACAAGAGAACCCTTTTTAGTTATTGCGCAGACTTTTGACATACCTTTTTGTGCCTCTTATGCTATCATAAGTGTATACATTATGCAAGGACTAGACGCTGTTTTTTATATAATCATACTTATAATGTCTGTAGTGGTGCACGAAGTGGCGCACGGCTATGCTGCCTACTTCTTTGGTGACAACACTGCTAAAGACCAGGGTAGACTGACCTTAAACCCGCTAAAGCACCTGGACCCTATAGGGTCTGTAGTCCTGCCGCTCCTGTTGATATTGTCTAAAACTGGTTTTGTCTTTGGCTGGGCGAAGCCTGTACCGTACAACCCGAACAATTTGCGCAATGTAAAGAGAGGGACGCTTGTTGTTGCTGTGGCTGGCATAGCTACAAACTTGGCTATAGCTATCTTCTTTAGCATCTTGATACGCCTTGGTCTATGGTACGGCATACCAGAAACTTCAGGATTCTTTACTGTGACGAATACTATAGTAGTAGTAAACTTGGTGCTTGCGGTATTCAACCTTGTGCCCATACCACCGCTAGACGGTTCCAAAATACTCTTTACTCTTTTGCCGATGAAATATAGAAATGTAGAAAATTTTTTGTCAGCTTATTCTTTTATTGTTCTTATTGCTTTTATAACTCTTGGCTGGAAATACATTTTACCCATTATTGGATTTTTATACCGCGTCATAGTCGGCGCTGTTTTCTAGTATGGCCAAGCTAGGAAAAAAGAAATTCCTATTGCCGACACTCTGCGTTTTCCTCTTCTTCGTATTTGCATTTTTTGCTATTGCAGAATTTAACCCTGTGCCAAAGCAGACGTGGCCGGTATGGACTGCTTCAGAAATAAGTACATTAGTGGTCAAGAGTGATGACTCCATATATGCTGGAGGAGAGACGGGCTTATCTTCAACTGGGTATCCAACATTTAAAGGCTCACATTTTTTTTCAGATGGCAGTCACGATCCAGATTTTATACCCGGTACGAATGACACGGTATATTCACTTATTCTATCAGCAGACGAATCTGTTTTATATTTTGGCGGTTCTTCATGGGCTGTAAACACAGATTACACGGCAATGCCTGTGGTTGTGGGTCCAGAACGAAATGGTATAGCAGCTGTGGATTCAAATACAGGAACTGTTACATCTTTTGATCCATCCCTAAAGGATCTATATCTTGGAGACCCAGTATATCCACAGGTATTTAGCTTATCTTTATCACCAGATGGTTCAATTTTATATGCTGGGGGTAACTTTGCTACAGCGAACTACAATACTACCCCTGTGACAAGAAATCATGTGGCGGCATTTAATGTAGGCGATAGTACGGCTACAGCGTTTGATGGTGATATAGATGGGCAAGTTAATGCCGTCTTGTATGGAACTCTACCATCAGATAGGTTGTATGTGGGTGGAGAATTTACTACTGTAAACCAGGGCGGTACACCGGAATCGCGTTCAAATTTTGCCATTCTAAATCCAGCAACCGGGGTTGCTCTTTCTACTGGGCTAGATTTCAATGGCCCAGTTCGTTCTATCACTTTATCCCCAGACAACAAGACTTTGTATATTGCTGGGGATTTCACTAGTGTTAATCCAAACGGTATGGGTGATGTAACTCGTAATCACATTGCTGCATTTGATGTGATGTCTAGCTATGATTTGATCGATTTTGATCCAGACATTGATGGTAATGTGTTAGATATACGGATTTCGCCAGATGGATCTACATTATATGCTGCTGGCTCCTTTAGTTCTGTAAATAATAGTACAATACCATTAGCTCGTTCGGGTATAGCTGCTTTTGATACTTCAACATCTATCGCTACAAACTTTAATCCAGTTACAGACTATGGTTATGGTGTTAAACTGGCTTTAAGTAGTACGACATTGTATGCCACTGATTATACTAGAATATACAAATTCTCCACCGATTTCACCCCACCAGACATTTCAAATATTTCAGCTTCACCGGCAGACACCACTGCCACTATAACTTGGGATACAGACGAAATTGCTTCCTCAAAAGTAGAGTATGGTGAAAGTATTGTGTATGGATCTGAAACGACAGAGACAGACATAAACCCGCGTGTTACTTCACACAGTGTTTCGCTTAGTGGGTTGAATGCTTGCACCACCTATCATTTCAGAGTTACTTCAAAGGATGACTATTTGAATACTGCTACGAGTACTGACCAGACGTTTACAACTACGGGCTGTCCTACCGGTGGTGGGGGTGTTGGAAGCACGGGTGGCGGCGTGGTCATTATCATGCCACCGGTTGTGAATACAGGCGGGGGTAGTTCTGCTAATACCACGCCACCACCTGACACATCTCCACCAGACGATGGCGGAGATGGCAATATGCCAAGTGAGCCAACTCCAAGCGAAATACCTGATGTGCTGACCACTCCAACCACACCAAACACAAACAATGATAATACTCCTGTCGGTAGCGGTTCCGGGGAAGCTGGAGATGTGCCTGCGGATGTTCCAACAGATCAAAATTTTCCAAACGATAATCTCCCAGAAAATGTGCCGGATGCCAACGCGGAACCAACTATAAATACTGTGCCAGATACTGGCTGTGGAGCAGGGTTCTTTGCTGGTGCTTTGTGTACGATACGAGACACATACCAGATGACACTTTCCGCTGTGTCCGCTTTGTCTTTTGATATAAAGAACTTCATGGCTACATCTAATGCAGATGCTCTTTCAAAGATTATTGGGCTGACAGGGCTTGTCTTTGCAACTATATTTACTATCCTACCTATCATTTTCTCTACACCGCTTTCATTTTCCGAAATTGTTTTCTTGCCTTACAGGCTGTGGTCTTTGTTGCTTTCAATATTTGGACTGAGAAAACAAAATAGGCCGTGGGGTACGGTATATGACGCTGTTACAAAGCAGCCACTTGACCCTGTGGTTGTCACTCTTTTCGACATGAGCGGGAAAGAAATTTCCACTTCTATCACAGACATGGACGGCAGGTATGGCTTCCTTGTTGCATCTGGCACTTACAATCTGACTGCAGGCAAAACTCACTACATATTTCCGTCAAAAAAACTTCTGGGCAAAACTCGCGATGAAATATATCTCGATCTTTATTTCGGAGGAACGATAGAAGTAAAAGAAGAAGGGCAGGTGATAACAAAAAACATACCCATGGATCCAGAGAACTTTGACTGGAACGAATTTGCAAAGCGCGACCAAAAGCTTATGACATTTTATTCCAAGCGCGACATTTGGATTTCCAGAATATCCGGCGCATTGTTCTCCGTAGGATTTTTCATTTCCACTTTGGCTTTTGTCACAAATCCTACAAAGTACAACGTCGTGATATTTGCGCTCTATATACTGCTTTATATTTTGCGCGAAGTTGGCTTGAAGACTAGGAAAAGCGGAAGAGTACGCAATGCTTCCGGCGCGCCGCTTTCATTTGCTGTCGTGCGTGTCTTTACTGCAAAAACCATGACAGAGATCGCGACCAGGGTTTGCGACAAGATCGGTGTTTACTACTGCCTTGTATCAAACGGCGACTACGTGGTGACCATAGAGCAGAAAAATCCGGATGAATCTTACACAAAAGTCTACACTTCAGGCATCATACATGTCACAAAAGGCTTTATAAATGAGGATTTTAAAGTCTAAGTTATCCACTACTGCACCTTGACATTTTACCTAAAATCTGCTACCCTTTTGGGGAAAATATAAAAAATAAATAAACAAAATAAAACTCGTAATGATGAAAAAGTTTCCAATACTCACTGCTTCACTTATGCTTAGCATAGGGGCGGCAATGCCTGTTTTGGGTCAAAGCTATATAGCAACAGGCCAATATGACTTCAGGGATCTTGCTCATAGTCTTGATTCCGTAGGACAAAGTACTTACTACCCGGGCGGATTTATGCAAAGTTTTTCTGCCACTGTTTTTAGTAAATACAATTACGCTAGTCATCCAGGAAGGATGCTTATACTAAGTGGCGATGGGCTTAACGGGCCGGTCCTGTTTTCTACGCCAATCTTAATACCATGTCTTACAAAATTTTACCCAAGTGCAGATGTCGTAGGCAAAAGTCTGGTTCAACTGGAATTTATGTGGCAAGACGTTTGTACAGATGTTACAAATGGGTTGTACAGTTTTGAAGATGTTATAACTACTTATCCTGTTAACCATTATTTTCCGCCAGGTGAGATCACTGTTCTGTTTGTAGCAGACAGCGCTAGCTTCACTTTTTCAGCCCCAAACTATCACGTTGTAACTGCTATGATAAATTGCGTCTCTTGGCCTTGCAGTCCGCTTGCCGGAGATGGGGATACCACCGGCTACTTGTACTGGGGTACAGTTCCCTCAAGCAACTTGTGGCAGAATGGTCCTCCCTATTCGTATATAGATATGGCGTATGAGATAAGACGTGACGGCACAGTAGGCTTGGCGGAGAATACGGCTGATCTTGTGTTTGTTTTTCCTACCATTGCATCTGACGAGGTATATATACGCGGACGCTTTGGCGACATGTATGCTATCTTCAACAGTATGGGTCAAAAGGTTTGGAATGGCAAAATAACTTCTTCAAGTAAGGAGCGTGTAGATATAAATAGGTTTTCCTCAGGAGTTTATGTGGTCCGGATAGGGGAATCTTTTAGCAAGAAGTTCGTTAAAAGATAATTTTAGGTTAATACAGGTTTCTCGCCGCCCGCTCTAACACAGAGCTGGCGGCTTTTATTTTCCACGCTTGCATTTTTTTTGCCTCTATAGTAGAGTGTGTGGACTAGTCCGTAAGGGCTTTTTTTATAGAAATGCCAACCATCAATCAGCTCGTAAAAAAGAGCAGGAAAAAAGTTAAGTATAAGTCTAAAGCGGTCGCCCTAGCCCG
>JBDHUR010000013.1:0-11283 GCA_039809265.1 Minisyncoccia bacterium | reverse complement strand
AAGCTGTTTATGGTACAGTAGTTGCTGCCTCCGCCGTTGTTTGAGTTCACTGTCACATATGCACTAGACTGCACAGCTCCGTTTGAGCCATATGCTGTCAAAGTGAAGTTTGTGTTGTTGTAAAGCGTGTTTGTATTTGCGCTGGCTGCACCGCTTGAGACAGTACCAACGCCGTTGTCTACAGATAGGCTATTGCAGTTTGAAGTGCTGTAGTAAAGTGTAGTATTTGCTCCATAGTTCACAGTGGAGGGCGAAGCATAGAAGTAGTTTATGATACAGTTGTTGACCACAGTATTTGGATTTGTAGTAAATGAAAGTATTTGCGAAGCGTTTACTGTGCCAGTACTTGTCTTTACTGTAGCTCGGAAGTAGTAGGTAGTGTTTGCACTAAGACCAGAAATGTTTTCAGAGAATGCTCCAGAAGAAGCATTTTTTGTTACAAATCCTGTAGTCTGGGTAAGGCTTGAAGAGGAAGTTCCATAGTCAAACTTCACATCTGCGCTGGACAATCCGCCGGCATTGTATACGCCATTTAGAGTAGCAGAAGAAGTAGTGATGTTTGAAGAGCTAGAGGTTATAACTGAAGGCAAAGCTGTCATTGTAGTTGTGAATGACAAAGTGTTACCAAAACCTGCACCAGAAGCATTGGCTAGGGCGTATGCACGGAAATAGTATTGCTGACCGGAAACAAGTCCAGAGATGGTAGCTGTCATAGTGCCGTTTGCAGAAGAGTAGTTTACAAATGCTGTAGAGTTGCCAAGAGATGGAGTAAGACCCCAGTCAAAGCGAGTAGCTACAGAAGTAGAACCTGGTGCATTAAAAACACCAGAGACATTTACCGATGTGGTAGATATATCTCCAGATGAAACTGCATTGGTAATAACCGTAGTATTGTTCACCGCACTCTGGTTAGAGCTTGCAGATGTTGCCGCGAAAACTTGCGCAAAAGGCATGGTTGCAAGAGCGAAAATACCTAGACCAAATATGGATTTTTTGATACTTTTCATATTCATATGCTCCCATTATAGCATATACTATATTTTTGTCAAATTAGAATAGCCAAAGAGAACCCCTTTCGTTTGAGCGAAAGGGGTTCTCTTTATGTCTGGCTTATAAGCCGAATTCTGTACCATTGCCGAAGCAATGGCGATATTCATTTATCTTGCTTTGTGATTGCTCACAAAGTCTAGCGACTCTTCCCAATTCGCTCTTGAGGAGCTGTGTGGGACACGGTCTTGCACAGGGATAAGGATTTAGCACGTTTCAGCCGGACTAAACCGGGTCGTTTCTGTTCGCACCTCTGTTCTTGCGAACGACGGGTATTACCCGCTATCTTGCTCCTACCCAGGCACCGTGGTGCGCACATACTGCTTTTCTAGTTTACGGCAGCAAAAAAGAAAGCAATAAAGCACATACGCACCACGGCACCAAGGAGGCTGTGTTCGGACTTTCCTCACTTCACATATGTGAAGTGCGAATATCTGGCCAGACATCAAGGAGTATAGCATATTAGGTAAATATTGACAAATACATAATATAATATATAATGTAACCAAACTTTAAAAATATAAGAAAAATGAACAAAGTATGTATTTTACTCTTTATCCTGGGTTCGTATATATGCGATGCCCAGCCGCTTTATTTAGGAAAAGATTTTTACAGTAACACTGTATTAGACTCCGTAGTTACGGTAAACAAATTCCACAAAACTGTGGGTAACCACGCTTATTGCGAGGTAAGTCATCTAACATCGGATACCGTGTATTTGCAGACAAAAGTCAAAGCAGATACGAACAGCATTGTGTCTTTTCTGGGGCCGATCACAGAGTTTACTAGCTCGGTTTTCACAGACACGCTTACTGTGCCTGATACATTGAAGAGCTATGTGAAGGTCTATGCCTATGCGGATTCGCTTGGTACCATAGTTCTTGACTCTACTTCGTATGTGCTTATGACCTATGACCCGATCGTGTATTCATACAGTATTGCGCCCATAGTTGGCGGGTATGTCAGTGAGGTTACGATAAATACCGGCAATGCGCGATGTGCTATTAAAAAGCAAGTCGCTCTTTACCCAGACACTATTTTCCAGTTTCCGTTTACTTACAGGAACGATACGGTGTTTGGTGTTGGTGTTACGCTTATATTACGAGACACAGTGAAGAATCTTTCTTCCGCACAAGTGGCCTTGGCTTTTTGCGATAGGTTTGAGCTGAAACAGCTTTTGTCTTGGAACAATGTTGTCTTGGATACATCGGACTGCAGCGCGACTTTAATCGCAGGTGCATTCCCGGCAGCCTCTTGGTTTGGCAGCTGCTCTCCTACAAGCAGCACGATCACTCGTACAGCTGTACTAGATGCATTTGGTCAAGCAGGCACGCTGCGTGTGTATATACGCGAGGCAGGTGCTACAGTTGCGCAAGACAGCGCTATTGTGGCAACTTCGGCTGTTACAGGCGCTCAACAGCAAAATGTGACCTTCCAAGGTTTGCTTCCGCAGACAAGCTACGAGCTGTATGGCAGCTTTGAGACAAGTTATGGTGCAGCAGTTCTGTTGCCTACGACATGTGTTACGGATCAAACGCCTTCAACACTGACAAATACTATTGTCGGGGTTACTGTCGGCACGAATGTGAACATACAGTTCTCATACACCAATGCTGCTTCGCACACCTGCAATCTGACTGTCGGATACGGCCCGTACATGTCCAGCACTCTTTTGTATTCCAATCCCAATCCTGGATTGGCAAACAACGGCACGCTGACAGCGACATTCCAACTTCCGGCAACTGTCGGTACTTATACCGCGCATATTTACGGGTATGACGAGCAGACTTTTGACCTTTCAGTAGAGGATACGATGCATTTCCAAGTAAGCTCTTTGACGGGCATAAAAGAAGTTGCGGAAAGTAAGGATTTCTTTATAAGAAGTATTTATGGCAGAAGTGTGTATTTGGAGTGTAAGGCAAATGTAGCTTGGATCGTTACAGATATTGCTGGCGCAAGAGTGAAGGAAGGCAAAGGAAGGCAAATGTTTACGCTGCCCTCTGCAGGAATGTATTTTGTTCGGAGTGATACAAATGATATTGCGAGATTGGTTATTGATTAACTCGCAGTATTTTAAAATTCGCTGTCTGTCGGTGTCTATCATCGGCAGGCAGTTTTTTATTTGCACAACTTTGATATACTGTTTTTATGAATATTGAAAAATCTTTAGCAAGAAAAATTTACAATTTTTTTGACAAACTTGAAGATAAAATTCGTGCTACGCTTTCGCATCACCCAATACTTTATACTTTTATTGGAGGTTTTGCTATTGTACTTTTTTGGCGAGGTGTTTGGCATACTACGGACATATTGGAAGCAAAAGGTGGAATGTTTGGTGTATTGTTTTCTGGTCCTGGAAGTATAATAATCTCTGTTTCTACATTATTACTCACGGGACTTTTTGTTTCATTTTTTGTAGGCGATGTTACTATTCTTTCTGGTTTAAAGAATGAAAAAAAAATAATCGAGAAGACTGAAGCAGAAATTGCGAAAGAGACAGTATCTATAAACAAAATAGAAGAAGATTTGATGCACTTAGAGTCAAAGATTGAGGAGCTAGAGAGAATGTTGGAACATAAAATAACCGGAAAATAGTATTTTGCTTGACTTTGTTTTTATTTTTTGTTAATATACTGGTGTGAGCGAATAGTTCCAACGAATTTATTCGAAACAATTGCCTCACAAAGCCTCGCTTCGGCGGGGTTTTGTGTTTTTTTGATAGAATCGTTTTAGTGCTTGCAGTTTTTTGAAATTATTTCTATAATACGTTTGCGTGATCGTTACTTTTTCGTGAAGTCAGCGACTGCGCTCACATAGGCAATTGTGTTGGAGTTAAGCACTCGCTGACTTCACGCAAAAGTAGAGTAGAATAATGCGCCGCGAACTGTATAGTTCGCGGCGCATTGCATTTCAAGTAAAAATTTTGCGAGAAATTTTTTCAAAAAGTTATCCACAGTTTTATGAAAAATATCTTGTGTAAAATTTTTTTCTGTATAATAATTGTAAATGAAGTTGTAGTTGTTAATTTTTTCCGACGAAATATTTTTAATATATCGCGGAGGTCGTACAACTGCACTACACTTAAAAAATAACCTTCATTAAATTTTATGGCAGCAAAAAAGAAAGCAAAAAAGGCAGCTAAAAAGACAGCTAAGAAGAAGGCTTCAAAGAAGAAGCGAGCTTAGTTTCATCTTTCGCACTCAAAGTAAAGAGCCCTCCCTATCGGGGGCTTTTTACTTTTTTATATATGCCTTGTGTGCTACAATACGCTGACTATGGGAATATTGGACATAAAATCTTGGTTTGGGGACGGCAATTCAGCTTTTATAAAAAAGTTGAAGCCAACACTGCAGAAAATAGCTAGTCTTGAGGAAGGATATAAAGCATTACCAGATCATGCTTTTCCAGAAAAAACAGAAGAATTCAAAACAAGACTAAAAGAAGGTGCTACACTGGATGACATTTTGCCGGAGGCTTTTGCGCTTGTGCGGGAGGCAAGCCGCAGGACACTTGGACAGAGGCACTACGATGTGCAGCTGATCGGCGGCATGGTACTTCACAAAGGCAAGATTGCCGAGATGCGCACAGGAGAAGGAAAAACTTTGGTAGCAACTGTGCCTACATATTTAAATGCGCTTGAGGGGAAAGGCGTTCATGTGGTGACTGTGAACGATTATCTGAGTAAACGTGATGGATCTTGGATGGGACAGGTCTATGCATTTCTTGGTCTTACTGTTGGCGTTATAAATTCCCAAAATGTTTCTTATGTTTACGATGCTTCTCATACAGAGACAAAAGATCATGATGAAACAGGCCTATTTAAAGTAGAATACGAATTCCTGCGTCCATCTACAAGGAAAGAATCCTATGCTTGCGACATAACTTACGGTACAAACAATGAGTTTGGCTTTGATTACCTGCGAGACAACTTGGTTTCCAACAAAGAAGCACTTGTACAGCGCGGGCATCACTATGCGGTAGTGGACGAAATAGACTCTATACTGATAGACGAGTCTAGAACGCCGCTTATTATCGCTGGGCAGGCTGGGGATTCGGAAGATCTGTATCAGTCATTTGCAACAATTGCCAAAAAACTTGTAAAAGGCGAAGACTTTGAAGTAGATGAAAAAATGCGAGCTATATCTTTGACAGATGCTGGCATAAATAAAGCCGAGAAAGAACTGGGCATAGACAATATATACACAGAAAAAGGCATAAAATATGTCCACCACTTGGAAACAGCTGTCCGCGCTGAATCTGTTTTCCTGAAAGATAAAGACTATGTGGTTAAAGATGGAGAAATTGTTATCGTAGATGCTTTTACCGGACGCATGCAGCCCGGCCGCCGATGGAACGAAGGTTTACATCAAGCCATAGAAGCCAAAGAAGGTGTAAAAATCCAAAAAGAAACTCGTGCTATCGCCTCCATAACTTTCCAAAACTATTTCCGTTTCTACAAAAAGCTCTCCGGCATGACAGGAACCGGCAAAACTTCCGAAGAAGAGTTTCAAAAAGTTTATAACTTGGATGTTATAACTATACCTACACACAGAGAAATACATCGTGTAGATCATAATGACCAGATTTTTAAAACAGAAAAAGGGAAATTTAAAGCAATAGCAAAAAAAGTTAAAGAACTTTATATTAAGGGTCAGCCAGTTTTGATAGGCACTGTCTCTATAGAGAAAAACGAACTTTTGGCAGCATATCTTATGCAAGAAGGAATACCTCACACTATACTTAATGCTAAAAATCATGAAAGAGAAGGAGAAATCATTGCACAAGCCGGCAAAAAGAGTTCTGTGGTAGTAGCTACGAACATGGCAGGGCGTGGTATAGACATCATACTAGGTGGCGCGCCATATGAGAAAGATTCACACGAGGGTATTAAGGCTATTGGCGGGCTTTTTGTGCTTGGCACAGAAAGGCACGAGGCGCGCCGTATTGATAACCAGCTTCGTGGTCGTGCCGGCCGTCAAGGTGATCCCGGAGAGACTCAGTTCTTTGTATCATTAGATGATGATCTAATGCGTGTTTTTGGTGGTTCAAATATAAAAGGAATGATGGAGAAACTTGGTTTTCCTGAAGATCAGCCGATAGAAAACAAGATTATAAACCGTTCGCTTGAAAATGCTCAGAAAAAAATAGAAGGCTTCAACTTTGATGCTCGTAAGCATACACTAGAATACGATAATGTGCTTAATATACAGCGCACATCTATTTATTCTCGTCGCCGCAAGATGCTGGAAGCAGACATGAATGAAGTTAAAGGGTATGTTGCAGAACTTATTGGAGATAATAACGAAATAAAGTCTACAATAGAAAATAAGATTAAGGAAATCGGTAATGATAATTTCTATGAAATAGTCCGCAGAATTGTGCTTTATGTTACTGACATTTTGTGGACGGAACATTTGGAAACTATGGAGTATACTCGTTCGTCTGTAAACTTACGCGCCTATGGCCAAAGAGAACCTTTGGTTGAATATAAAAAAGAAGGTCTGCGACTGTTTAAAGAAATGGAGATAAATTTCAAAGAACAAGTATTTTCTCTTATCAAAACCATAAATGTCGATGCTGGTAAACCTGTGGAAGAGTCTAAGTCAGTACCAAAATATATAGAAATACACGAAAGCAACACTCAAGCAGAGCAGGAACAAGTTAAAAATATAGAAAAAAAAATAGGGAGGAATGATCCTTGTTTTTGTGGTTCTGGTAAGAAATATAAAAAATGCCATGGGAATAAGTAGGGGCTCAGGAATAACGTTTTGTGTATAGCGGTCTGAGGATCAACAATACAAACTTATTGTTAAGTATAAAGTCACTGGTAATAGCGGAGAAAGGATAGTGTGATATAATAATGGTGTTATGAAAACAAATACAATTTTTGCTTTAATTATAGTAGTTATCGTTGCAGTCGGAGGATTTTTTATTTACCGATCAACAAGTGGACCTGGTCCATATGACGAGTTTGCTCAGTGTTTGAAGGACAACGGTGTAAAGTTTTACGGAGCTTTTTGGTGCCCGCATTGCCAGGCTCAAAAGAAACTTTTTAAAAAATCTGCAAAAAAATTGCCTTATATAGAATGTTCTACTGCTAACGGTTCAAGTCAGTTACCTGTATGTACTGATGTTGGCATACAAAGCTACCCAACATGGGAGTTTGCTGATGGAACAAGAAAAACAGGAGAGCAGTCATTTGCCGAACTTGCAGCTGCTTCAAGCTGTCCTTTACAGGCGAATATGGGCGTGGGTACCACAGACGATACCGTGGTTCAAGATTCGGCGACAACGATAACTCAATAAAATGGAGAAATTTATCTCAGTTTTTAATACAATAAATGGCGTAGGCGTAGTGTTACTGCAAGTATTTGCCGTACTGCTTCTGGTTTCTCTTGTGTTTTATCATAAGAAGCCAAATGTGCTGCTTAGTTTTACATCAAAGAATGCTTACAGTATTGGATTCTTTATATCCACAATGAGTATGGTGCTTTCTTTGGTTTATTCTGAGATTGTTGGGTTTGCTCCGTGTATGTTGTGTTGGTACCAGCGAATATTCATGTACCCACAGGCTTTCCTTTTTGGTATGTCGGTTTGGAAAAAGGAAAAACTTATTACTGATTATTCTCTCGTTTTAGCTATAGTTGGTCTTACTGTTTCTATCTACCATAATTTTTTGTCTTGGTTGCCAAGCGTGAACTTGCCTTGTTCTGCTACTGGCCCTTCTTGTACTATGCTTTATACAAACATCTTTGGATACATAACCATACCTGTTATGTCTATGACAGGTTTTATGGTCGTGATACTTTCATTGTTGATTATGAAAAATCGCACGAAGTTTGCCTTGAAATAAAATAAAATCCTTGAAAATCTACTGCAAAATGCCTCTCTCTCTTAGGATTTTAAGCTGGAAATAAGCTGGTTTTTAGTCGCGTTATTTTGTTTTGGCACTAAAGCCCAAAAAGCTTTGAAAACTAAAGAAAATTAGTCATTTCTTAGAGTTTTTTGTCAAGCCAATAATTTAAAAATACCCTTATAAAATAAGGATATTTTTGATTTGACGCATAAGTAAAATGTTGTGTAACTATTGACTTTTATTTACGAGTATGCTACTATGTAGACAATTCCTTAGAAGTCGTTTGATCTATAAGGGATTTTTTATTTCCGGCAATTTAGCCATTGGAATAAAAGACACAGACATGGAGTTTGGCAGAGCTCAACTGCCAATTATGCAAAACAAGAAACACATAAAGTTCGTACAGTCGCTTATATTCTTACCATTTTTAACTAGTATCTTGCCTGTAGGATCTCTTGCTAACGCGGGAATCCCGACGATACTGACTGGCGAAAACGTAAGTATACAACAGAATGAAGCAGATGAAGCTCTTCGTAACCAGAATGCGCTTCTAGATGCCCAAGGTGAAAAGATTGATGCATATTTCAAAAAACACGACGCTCCACTTGAAGGATATGGCCGCAAAATGGCCGAAGTCGCGTTTGAGAACGATATTGATTATCGTCTCTTGCCAGCCATCGCTATGCGCGAGTCTACTGGCGGAAAGTATGCTTGTAAGAAAGTGAAAAACAGCCCATTTGGATGGGGTTCGTGTAAGATAAGTTTTGATACTATGGATAAGTCTATAGAAACTGTCGGACGAAATCTTGGCGGAAACAACCCAAATACTGATCATCACTACGCGGACAAGAGCGTTAAAGAAATACTTCAGAAATACAATCCTCCGTCTATAGTTCCAAACTATGCCGGTGAAGTTATGAAAATAATGAAGGATATTTCACCCGAACCAATACAGGACTAAAGAATATAGCACAAAACCCGCCATACGGCGGGTTTTGTGCTATTTATATTTTTTTCATTCTTTCTATTACCAAACTTTTTTCATCATTTCGCATAGATACTCTAGCTACGACAGCTATGCAGTTGTCTGGTAAAATGATGGATTGAACATCCGGAAACATTTTTGGAAATACAACTGCTTCTATGCTCCCTGTCAGATCTGCCAGTTTTATGAAAGCCATGCGTTCATTTTTCTTTGTCATAACTACCCGTACATTTTCTATGATTCCTGCTATCGTGACAGACTTTTCTGCCTCTACTTCATCAAAAACCTTTTTAATGTTAAATGCCATATTTTCCAGTTTCTTCTGTATCTTGTCCAACGGATGACCAGATATATAAAGGCCAAGCAATTCTTTTTCCCAGGCCAGCTTTTCTTCTTTGCCTACTTCAGGGGAATTTTTGGGTGAAAATGTTGCGGAGGCTATTTCCATATCGCCAAAGAGTGAAGCCTGGTCAGAACTTACTTTTTTTACCTCTTTGTTATATTCAAGCATACCCTCAATATTCCCAAAGAGCATTCCTCTATCTCCTAGGTCATCCATTGCCCCAGACTTTATAAGCGCTTCAAGGGACTTCTTATTTACGTTTTTGTGCTTTACTCTGTCCAGAAAGTCACCTATATTTATGAACTTACCTCCATTTTTCCTCTCTGTTATTATAGCGTCTGAAATATCTGTTCCCAGGTTTTTGATTGTATAAAGTCCAAAACGAATAGTGCCTTTACCTGTTTGCTCTAGTGCATGGTCTATAACTGTAAATCCACCGAAACTGGCGTTTATAGACGGCGGTAAAACCTCGATATTCATTTTTTTACATTCAGTTATTATTTCCGCTATTTTTTCTACGTCGCCAGACTCCGCGGTCAAAATGGCAGTCATGTATTCTACAGGGAAATTTGCTTTCATATAGGCTGTTTGGTATGCTACTCGGCCATACGAGGCAGCATGTGCTTTATTGAAGCCGTATGCGGCAAATGGTTCTATTAGTTTCCAAAGCTGCATAGATTTTTTGTCCGTCAACCCATTTTCCTGGAAGCCGTGTAAAAGTTTTTCCTTTTGAGCTTCCATCTCCGCTGGTATTTTTTTTCCCATGGCTTTGCGTAGCTTATCTGCCTCCAGCCAAGAATATCCAGCAAGTTTTATAGATATCATCATCACATCATCTTGGTAGGTTATAACCCCGTATGATTGGTCTAGTATTTCTTTCATTCTTGGATCAAGATATTTTACTAGTGAATTGTTGTGTTTACGTTTTATATATTCTGGTATAGATTCCATCGGGCCGGGGCGATACAGGGCGACCATAGCATTTATGTCATGGATAGTGCTGGGGCGTAATTCTTTTAAATATCTTGTCATGCCGGAACCATTGAGCTGGAAAAGTCCTTCT
Source organism: Minisyncoccia bacterium (assembly GCA_039809265.1). Lineage (GTDB taxonomy): Bacteria > Patescibacteriota > Minisyncoccia > Phycocordibacterales > UBA9973 > JBDHUR01. Next base: position 989 of record JBDHUR010000013.1, on the reverse strand, counting down.
GTTTCTCCTTTGGCCAGAAGTTCAAATGTTTTTTTGTCTGTTATATCTATACGCTCTATGTCTATATCAATATTTCTCGTTTCTTTTACTATACGCACGGCGTCTGAAAGTATTGCTAAGTTTCTGATGCCCAGAAAGTCAAATTTTGGCAATCCAGCATCTTCCACCGCATGCATGTCATACTGGGTGATAATCGCTCCGCCTTTAGGGTCGTATTGCACAGGAGTGTAATTGTAAAGTTCTGTTGGTGCTATCACTACGCCGGCTGCATGCACAGAAACATGGCGTACACAGCCTTCAAGTTTCTTTGCGAGGTCAATAATTTCTTTTGTATCTTTTTCTGTTCTATAAGATTCGGCAAGTTCTGGTACAAGCTCCATGGCGTGATCTATAGTCATGGGGAAGCCTTGTGAGCCAAGTGGTATCCATTTAGAAAGTCTGTCTCCTGTAGTATATGGGTAACCAAGAGCTCGAGCGACATCACGCACTGCGCCTTTGGCCATCATAGTTCCAAAAGTTCCTATCTGAGCTACTTTATCTTCACCATATTTTCTCTTTGCGTATAAGAGCATTTCTTCGCGTCTGTTATCGGCATAGTCCATGTCTATATCTGGTAGCGAGGGACGCTCGGGATTTAAAAATCTCTCAAATGGCAGTTTGTATTCTATTGGGTCTACGTTTGTGATTCCGACAAGGTATGTGGTCAATGACCCTGCCACTGATCCTCGGATGTTTGTTAGAATGCCGTTTTCTCTAGCAAAACGCAGCAGGTCTGCAACAACAAGAAAGTACCCGGGGTATCCTTTGTCTCGTATCACTTTTAACTCATATTCAAGTCTGTCCAAATATGTTTTGTTTTGTTCCAGATTTCTGAAGGCAAAACCTTTATATGCCAAGTCTTGCAGTTCTTCGTCGGCAGTTTTGCCGGAAGCTATTTCATAATAAGGGAAATAGGCCTTGCCAAGCTCCAAGTCGTACTCTTCACACAT
>JBDHUR010000012.1:0-12324 GCA_039809265.1 Minisyncoccia bacterium | reverse complement strand
GGATTTCAAGATCACCAGAAAAGATAGAGTAAAGGAGCTCTGCATTGGATGTAGCTTTTGTATCTACAAAGCAAAGCATAAAATCATCCAGCGCAGAAGCATGGTGGTCTATTGTTATGCTTTTAGAGACTTGTTTAAGAATTTCTGGCTTGCGAGAAAAGCGGCTATACTGCCCGCCGTCTAGCATTATAAGCAAGTCTGATTCGCTCGATACGTCTGCAACATCCAGCAAGAATTCTATCTTGTCATAATTTTTAAAACTGGAAAATCTTGGCACTGGTTCACCTGTATAAGCCATGCGGATATTTTTCTCTGGAAATTTTACAGTTAGCATGTGATACACAAAAAGCACCGAAGAGAAAGAGTCTTCGTCCGGAGAAATATGCGATGTTATAAGCACTCTCTCAGCTTCAACAACAAGCTGAAAAAATTTATCTCTAAATTCCTGCATCTTATTATTCATCTCTGCCGATAAGCTTGCCTCCAAGCCAGTTTATGATAGAGACAATGAGCGCACCTATAAATGCTGCTTTGAAATTTGCTATGTTAAATCCGGAAATAATAGAAGCCACAAACCAGAAAAAGAGCCCGTTCAAAACCAAAGAGAACAAGCCTAGAGTGAGAATGTTTATTGGCAAAGTCAAAAGCTTCACCACTGGCTTCACAATGAGATTGATAACCGCAAGTACAGCTGCCACGATAACAGCAGTCAGCACACTAGAAACCTCTATCCCTGGTACTGCATACGAAGATGCGAGTACAGCAAGCGTAAGTATGATCCAATGCAATAGTATTTTCATAATATTTTTAAATTACTTATAAATTAAAATAAACTGTCTACAACTTCTTTGACCAAAGAGCCGTCTGCCTTTCCTTTCAAGTCTTTCATTATTGCCGCCATTATCATGCCTTTTTTTGAAGGGTCAGAAATACCTAGCTCTGCCAGCTTGCTCTTAGCAAAAGCTTCCACTTCTCCACGCTCCATAAGCTTTGGCAGATATTTCTCTAGAACTTCAAGCTGGCTACGCTCTTCTGCTACCAAATCTTCCCTGCCTGCTTTCGCAAACTGCTCTATAGAGTCTTTGCGCTGTTTTGATAAGCGAGCTATAACAGCCAATGCTTCTTCATCTGTCAAAGTGTCTTGTGGTTTTCTTCCTTTGGCCACCAGTTCGTTCATAAAAGCTGCGGACATACCACGCAAAACTTCTAAGCGCACGGCATCTTTGGCAAGCATCGCTTCTTTTATTGAGTTTTTTATTTGTTCTTGCAACATATTCCATAGTATAACACAAGATGATAAAATGGATATATGAAATATGAACTCTTATTTCTAGACACAGAAACAACCGGCAATGAAGCAAAAGACAGGCTTTGCCAGATAGCATACAGTGACGGCACAAAGCGCGTCAGCGCTTTGTATAAACCGCCACTCCCTATATCCATAGAGTCTATGGCTGTGCACCATATCACAGAAAAAATGGTTGCACACAGACCGGCTTTTGAATTTAGTATGGAATATAAAGAACTTCACGAGAAACTCCACGCGGATACCACAGTGCTCGTAGCACACAATGCGCTATTTGATATAGATATGCTTAAAAAAGAAGGAATAATAATGGAACGCTGGATAGACACTTTGCGGGTGGCTCGTTCGCTTGATCCAGAAGAAAAAATACCTTCGTATCGTCTGCAATACTTGCGCTATTTTTTGGATTTGGATGTAGAAGGGTTAGCACATGACGCCCTCGGTGATGTACTTGTACTAGAAAAACTTTTTGAGAGATTATTAAAGAAAATAATGAAAGAAAACGCAGTAGACGAAAATACTGCGATAGAAGAAATGATGCGAATATCCAAAGAGCCAGCACTAATCCGTACTTTTCGCTTTGGTAAATATAACGGACAAAAAGTAGAAAAAGTTGCAAATGAAGATAAAGGATACCTTGAATGGCTGTTAAAATCTAAGCTTGAAAACAACCCAGATGATGAAGATTGGATTTACACACTCAGACATTTTTTAGGTCAATAAAAAATGTCTGCGATGAGGGCATTTTTTATTGGCTATTTTTATCTTCTCAAGCTGTCGCGAATTTCGCGAAGCAGCTGTATGTATTCCGGAGTTGCAGCAGGCGCAGCCTCTTCCTTTTTCTTGAAGCGGTTCATCTGCTTTATGATGATAAAGATTGAGAACGCTATAATGAGGAAGCTGATAACTGCATTTATAAACAAGCCGTAGTTCAGAGTAACAGCTGGATTTGTTGCTGTAGCAGCCTTCAAGACTATTATTTTATCTGAAAAATCCACTCCGCCCAAAAGCAAGCCAATAGGCGGCATAATAACGTCTTTCACCAAGGAGTCAACTATCTTGCCAAATGCTGCACCGATGATCACACCGACTGCCAAGTCTATAACATTGCCCTTCATTGCAAACTCTTTGAATTCTTTAAGCATAAACGATTGTCGCAGAGGCATCCCCGCGAAGCTAGTTATAATGAAAAAGTGTATACTCCATGCTACAATAAGTCAATGCAAATCTTGATAGGTGTAGCTGTAGGTATGGCGGTTGGCATTGTACTTTTCTTAGTCTTGCGCAAAAAACCGGAAGAAAAGAAGGACGATGGTTCTTTACAGCTTTTGCTTGCACAAATGAACGAGCTCACCCGCACCGTGGACAAAAAACTTGGTGACTCACAGAAAGAGGTGTCCGAGACCATGCGCTACCAAGCAAGAGAGTCTCAGGAAATCATTCGTGATATCACAGAGAAGCTGACACGCTTGGACGAGACGAATAAGCAGGTCGTTTCTTTTGCAGACCAACTACAAACCTTGGGTGATATGTTAAAAAATCCTAAACAGCGCGGTATTCTTGGTGAGTACTATCTTGAAACTCTTTTGAAAAATGTTTTACCGCCTGGGAGTTTTGAAATGCAGTATAAATTAGGTAAAAACGAAGATGGAGATGAACTCATACCAGACGCTGTGGTTTTTGTAAAAGATAAAATAATTCCGATAGATTCTAAATTTTCATTAGAAAACTACAATCGTGTGGCAGAAGAAAGAGATGATACAGAGCGTGAGCGCTTGGAAAAAGTTTTTGTAAATGATTTGAAAAATAGGATACTTGAGACTTCAAAATATATTCGTCCAGAAAAAAATACTATGGATTTTTCTTTTATGTTCATTCCACACGAGGCGATATATTATGACCTACTAGTAAACAAAATCGGAGCATTAAAAGAAGACACAGAGAACCTTATCCAACGCGCAGCCAATAAATATAAAGTTATTATAGTTTCACCAACTTCATTCTTAGCATATCTACAAACAGTACTTCAAGGCTTGAAAGCACTACAAATAGAAGAATCAGCAAAGGACATAGTTAAAAGAGTTGAAGAGTTAGGTAAGCACTTGAAAGCTTTTGATGAACACAATACCAAGCTCGGTAATTCTATCGCCACAGTGGTAAATCACTACAACACATCAAGAAAGGAACTTAAAAAAGTAGACAAAGATGTACTACGTATTACTGGAACTTCTCCAAAACTTGAAACTATTATCCTAGAAAAACCATCAGAAGAAAAATAGCCACTTGTTATACAACAAGTGGCTATAGAAGTTTGACAATCATTAACCAATAGATTCTTGGATTCTTTGACTTATAGATCTCGTCCGAAGCTTCTTAAGAGCTCTCTCTTTTATTTGACGAATTCTTTCATTAGTGTACCCATATTCAATACTGATTTCTTTAAGAGTTACCGGAAGGTTACTATCAAGACCGAAGTATTTTATAATCACATCTCTTTCTCTGTAATTTAATACCTTTTTAAATATTCGTTTTATTTCCTTGCGAGCAGACTCTGTTATAATAAATGAATCAGTCGGAGCAACAGCAATATCTGGTATTAGGTCTTTAATCAATGTTTCTTCTCCATCTTTAAAAGGAGAGTCTAATTGTATCAACTTTTCACCAAGAGAAAACATGGACACATCTCGAATAACTTCTTCGGCAAATTCACCTTCTTGTATTAGTTCATTTTCAGTAGGTTCTCTATGATTTATTTGTTCAAATGCTGTGGCAAACTTTATAATCTTTCGCTTATTTCCAAGTTGATTAACTGGCACACGAATCATCTTAGGATCTTCAACCAACACTTTCATTATAGATTGTCTGATCCACCAAACTGCGTAAGTTATAAACTTAAATCCTCTAGTTTCATCAAACCGTCCAGCTGCTTTTATGAGTCCAATATTGCCTTCGCTGATAAGGTCTGACAAACTAAGGCCTTGATTTTGATACTTCTTTGCAACAGACACAACAAAACGTAAGTTTGAATTAATAAGTTTGTTCTTTGCATTACAATCACCCAGTTTTATTTGTTGACACAAAAGAGCCTCTTCTTCAGCAGAAAGTATTGAAAAACGTCCTATTTCTGTTAGATATTTATCTATAGAATAGGCATCACGAGTTGTGATTGATTTTGTAATTTTTAGTTGCCTCATTTCTTATTTTGTTTTTAAATTTATCGTATAATAACAGATATAATACTGATTTGTCAATACCTTTCATTAATAAAAAATTCTTCCAAATAAAAGCCCTAATTTATGCTAATCTACAAGTATGATAAAGATTGCCAAAGTCATCCCGCTAGTCTCCTCCATACAGAAAGACCACCTCACTTACTTTACTGCCCGCGAAATAAATGCAGGAGACATTGTAACAGTGCCGATACGCTCCAAAAGTGTAGATGCTATGGTTATAGAAGTCGGCGAAGCAATAGAAGATAAAACTACACTTAAAGAAGCTACGTTCGGGCTGAAAAAAATAACATCCGTGAAAGGCGGCGCACCGTTTAGAAAAACATTCATACGCGCATGCCGCGAAGCTAGCCACTACCAGGCCGGCATGCTTGGTGCGGTACTAGATACAATGCTTCCATCTCTCCTTTTCAAGAATTTCGGCAAACTAAAAGAAACAAAACAAGAAGAGCCTGGGGCAAGAATCATGCCTGAAAAACTTGCGTTCCAAAGTACATACGAAGATCGTGTGGCATTTTACAAAACTTTCATACGAGAATCTTTCGCAAAAAAAGAGTCTGTCTTCATATGTGTGCCAACAATCCAAGAGATACGAAAGTTAAAAGAAGAGCTGAAAAAAGGCATAGAACAACATACATTTGTATTTCATAGCGACATGTCCAACAAGCAATTTGTTTCTGCTTATAATAGCTGCCTGGCTGAAGAACACCAAGTACTCATCGTAGCTACTGCGCCATTTCTCTTTATCCCAAGAAACGACATTGCTACATATATAGTAGAACACGAAAGCTCTGTCGCATATAGGGTACCCAGCAGACCGTATGTAGACATGCGCATATTTGCAGAACTTTTTGCATATGAAAATAAAAGTAAAATAATACTTGCGGACTCACTGCTGCGTATGGAGACTTTGTATAGGAAAGATGCGGGTGACCTGCAGGAAGTCTCACCAGTTTCTTACCGCATACCTCAAAATATAAAAGAAGAAATAGCAAGCATGAAGCGGGAAAACAAAGATGGCAAGTCTGCTGTGTTTAGTGTATTTACCAAAGAAGTCAAAGATGCTTTAGAATTTTCCAACAGCACTGGCGGAAGAACTTTTCTTTTTGCTCTGCGCAAAGGCTTGGCGCCTATAACAGTCTGCCAGGACTGCGGTACTACTGTGCTTTGTAAACGGTGTGACAGCCCCCTGGTTTTATACAAAACAAATTCTGAAGAAAATAGAATATATGTATGCAATAAATGCAAATACGAAGACAGTACAGACATAACTTGCAGACATTGCGGCAGCTGGAACTTGATACCGCTTGGCATAGGCACAACTTTAGTGCGAGACGAAGTGCTTGCCCTATACAAAGACCGCCCGGTTATAGTCTTTGATAAAGATACAATAAAGAGCGAGAAAGAAGCCATGGAAGCGTTGAGTGAATTTTATTCCACACCCAAAGCTGTTCTAGTCGGCACAGAACTTGCTTTGTACTACATGGAAGAAAAAGTAGAAACAGCGGCCATCATTTCTTTTGACTCACTTTTTTCTTTGCCAACATTTCGGATAAATGAGCGCATCGTACACATACTGGAAGCATTGCGAGACCTTGCGGATAAGCAGTTTATAATACAAACTAAAAATCCTGATGAAAAAATCCTACTGGCATTCAAGAACAGCACACTGCTCGGCTTCTATAGAGACGAGATTTCAGAGCGCAAGATGCTCTCTTATCCGCCATTTTCTGTCCTCATAAAAATCTCATATCAAGGTACTTATGAAAATTCTGAAAAAGCAAAATCGTATCTGCAGGAAACTTTCAAAGACTACAAGCCGGACATAATGGACGCATTTATAAAACGCATCAAAGGCATGTACATAATGCATGCATTAATCCGTATACCGTCTAAAAACTGGACCCGTCAAGGGCTTTCCATGGATGGCTCTTTTGACCACAAACTGGAAAACTTGCTGAAAAGCCTGCCGCCGTCCTTCAAAGTTCAAGTAGACCCAGAAAATATACTTTAGTGCTTGCATGTGCAAACCTTTCGTGTTATTATCTACTCATGTCAACAACAAGCATTCAAGTTACAAAAAACCAAAGCGAAAATAACGCGAGTTTATTGCGCCGATTTTCTAGGAGAATCATGGAGTCTGGTATTATCCAAAAAGTTAAAGGCAAGCGTTACAGTGAGCGTGGCGCCTCCAAACTCTCTCTTAAGAACAAGGCCCTAAAACGCCTAGCGAAGAGAAAGGCGAATGAAAAACTTCGCAAATTAGGCAAGATATCATAATGTCTCCCTTGGATAAAATTTCAATAATAAACACAACAAAAGGCAAGCTTCCGCGCTTGCCTTTTGCGACTATCGCCATGATGAAAGAAAAAATCCTCGGCAAAAACTACGAGCTTAGCATAGCCTGCGTCAGCGATAAGATCTCTAAGGCGTTGAACAAAAAATTTCGCGACAAAAACTACCCGACAAATGTCCTTTCCTTCACGCTTTCTGAAAATTCCGGCGAGCTTGTCTTCAATCTGAAGAAAGTTACTAAAGATGCCCCGCTTTTCGGCAAATCCGTCAAAACTTTCTTCGGCTTCCTACTTATCCACGGAATGCTGCATTTGAAAGGAATGGAACATGGTAGTACAATGGAAAGCAAGGAGACTAAATGGTCAAAATATTTTGGCGTTTAGCGTTATTCCTTGCACTTCCATATGTCGCGCACCATCACAGTCGGAATAGATATCGGAACCTATGCCACACGCGTGGCTATTTCAGAATTTTCCAAAGGCGATATAGGTCCGCATATCATAGGTACAGGCATAGCTGAAACAAAAGGCCTGCGTCGCGGATATGTTGTTGCCCCAGAGCTTGCCATCTCTTCGCTGCAAAAAGCTTTGCGTGAAGCAGAACGTAATGCAAACATAAAAGTAAAACGCGCAATACTGTGCATAGGGGGCATAAGCATCGCTTCAGAGATTGGAACCGGAGTCGCAGTCATTTCTCGCGCAGACGGACAAGTAACCGCACTTGATATAAAAAAGTCCATATCTGAAGCCGAACAAAGTATTCCTCTAACTAACAAAAAAATATTGCACATCATGCCTTTACAATACAAACTAGACAGCAAGGAAGTCATGGGTAAGCCAGAAGGCATGAAGGGTGTAAAACTGGAAGCTAAAGTGCTTTTTATCACCGTCCTTGAGCAACACTTCGATGACCTAGTAGAGGTAGTCTCGCAAGCTGGGGTAGACGTTGTAGATGTAGTTGCTTCCCCGCTCTCCGGCAGTGTTGTAACACTGTCTGAAACACAAAAAACAGCCGGCTGTCTCTTAGTAGACATAGGCCATGAGACAGTTACAGCATCTGTATTTGAAAATGGCGCCCTAGTATCCTTGCACATATTCAAAGTCGGTTCTGCAGAGATAACAAATGACATTGCCCTTGTATTCCGAGTGTCATTGGAAGAAGCAGACAGTTATAAGATAGGTTCTTTGATACCATCTTTCCCAAAAAAGAAGCTGGATGACGTAGTAAATGCACGTCTCGGAGATATATTTGAACTTATAGAGAATTATTTGAAAAAAATAAAAAGAAATGGCCTTCTTCCTGCAGGTGTTATCATCATCGGCGGCGGAGCACATGCACACAACATAACGAGCGTAGCGAAATCTTCTCTAGAACTTCCAGCTCGTGTTGGCACGGCAGACATACTTGCACAAACTAAAAATAAAATAAAAGACTCTACTTGGTTCAACGTCTACGGACTCTGTTTTCGAGGAAACCAAGAGTCTGGTGAAGACACAGGAGAAAATATGCTCAAAGATTTTTGGACAAGTCTGGTAAGGTCTGTAAAAAGCGGCATAAAGCAGCTGTTACCTTAGTCAAAATTTCCCAAAATACAAAACTTGCTCCCCCTTGCGGGGATTTTCTTTTTTTTGTACTATACAAGTGCATTTAGGCCGCTTTAGCAATTTTACCTTTATTTATATGCCAAAAGTTGATACACCAGTACAAACATTCGCGCGGATCAAAGTCATCGGGGTTGGTGGATCCGGAAAAAACGCGTTAAACCACATGATAACCTCCAAAGTCAAGGGAGTGGAGTTTATCAATATGAACACTGACACGCAAGACTTGCACAACTCTCTTGCAGACAAAAAAATCCATATTGGGAAAAATTTAACCAAAGGTTTGGGTGCAGGCATGAACCCAGATGTTGGTAAGCGGGCAGCAGAAGAAACAAAATCTGAAATACAAGATGTAATAAAAGGCGCAGACATGGTATTCATCGCTTGTGGTATGGGTGGCGGCACAGGCACAGGCGCCGCACCTATAGTGGCTCGTGCAGCAAAAGAACAAGGGATACTGACTGTAGCTGTAGTAACACGTCCATTCTTCTTTGAAGGTAATCATCGTATGCGTCTTGCAGACCAAGGCTTGGCAGAGCTTGAACAGGAAGTAGACGCGATCATCGTAATACCAAACGACAGGCTCTTGGCAATCGCAAGCAAAGATACTGGATTCAAGGAAGCATTTGCCCTTTCCGATGAAGTCCTTCGGCAGGCAGTTGAAGGCATATCTGAACTTATAACAACTCCGGGAACAATAAACCTAGACTTCGCCGACATAAAAGCCGTCATCTCGGATGCAGGTACAGCACTAATGGGTGTAGGATACGCTTCCGGTGAGAATCGCGCAGAACAGGCCGCTATAATGGCAATAAACTCCCCTCTTCTGGAAGTTTCTATAAACGGGGCGAAGGGCGTGCTCTATGCCATCTCTGGCAACGATGACATGACACTCAACGAGATCCAGCAAGCATCAAAAGTTATCACAGATTCTGTAGATAAAGATGCAAAAATCTTCTTTGGCACGATAAAGGATGAGCGACTAAAGAAGGGCGAGATAAAGATAACTGTTATCGCTACAGGCTTCCCTACTGACTCTCCTAAGAAATCTTTGTTCCAAGGTCCTTCCCAAACTTTCGGAGACAAACAAGGCATTTCTTCCATAACCAAAGAAGACGTCTTCCCAACACGCAAAGAAATCCACAACTCCATACAACAACCAGCATCAGGCAGCTTTACAGTCAAGACAGATACTCCCGCTAAAAAGACAGAAATAATAGAAGAAGTTTATGATGAAGAGATAGACGATGACTGGTCCGCTGTGCCATCTATTTTCCGTTCCAAGAAAAAGTAGCAAACAAAAAACCGCCATCGCAATGGTGGTTTTTTGTTTGCTTGACTCGTCTGCTATAATGTAAGAATGAAATACGATTTGATCATCATCGGCGGCGGACCTGGCGGAACTGCCGGAGCCGTATATGCAGCTCGCAAGCGTCTTAAAACGCTTTTTATCACGTTTGAGTGGGGTGGGCAGTCGGTAGTCTCGGAGAAGATTTATAACTGGATTGGTACGCCAGAGATTTCTGGTTTTGATCTTGCTGAAGCATTTAGAAAGCATGTCATGGAGTATAAAGGAGAATTTCTAGATGTATTAGAAATGGAGAAAGTCTCTAAAGTAGAAAAAAGTGAAAGCGGTTTTTCAGTCCAAACTGAAAGCGGCAAAAAATTTGAAGGCATGTCAGTACTTGTTACCACGGGTTCCAGCCGCCGCAAACTAGATGTCAAAGGCGCAGCCGAACTTGAACACAAAGGTATCACCTATTGTGCTTCTTGTGATGGGCCAATATTTGCAGACCAAGATGTAATAGTTATAGGCGGAGGCAACGCTGGTTTTGAATCTGCGGCACAACTTTTGGCATACTGCAAAAGCGTTACTATGCTGCTTCGCAGCGACAACCTTCGCGCAGACAAGATAACTGTAGAAAAAGTCCTTGCTAACCCTAAGATGAAAATAATTAAAAACGTAGAATTCCTAGAAATAACCGGCGACAAGATGGTGCGAACTTTAGTATACAAAGACAAGGCTACCGGCGAGATACATGAAATTCCTACAGGCGGTATATTCGTAGAAATAGGCCAGATACCTAATAGCGACCCAGTCAAGGAAATTGTATCATTGACGCCTGAAGGAAAAGTGATAGTAGACCCAATGAACGGCCGTACATCCAAAGAAGGTATTTGGGCTGCGGGCGACATAACAAACGGCTTGTATCACCAGAACAACATCGCTGCTGGCGACGCAGTTAAAGCGCTGGAAGACATCTACATTTGGCTAACCCAGAAAAAATAACACCGAACAATTTTGCATAGAAAATTCTACCTAAAAAAAGAATCTGGGTAGAAAGTATCGCGTTCAGACAGACATTCTGCCTGCTCTGGGTCGTCGTAGTTCATACATTGTACAAAGCGCAATGTAAATGTAAATATTTTTGTCTTATCATTTCCCTCAGCTGTAGCATAAGCATATTGCGTATATGTGCTGCCCGCTGCGCCATCTGAAACTTTTGTCACACAGTATTCACGCCCACCGATATCTTCTTTTTTAGTCCCCCCTGCACGCTCAGTATCTACACCAGCTTCCGTGCAAGAATAAGGCTCGTCTATTATACTTGTTACTGGTGGCCAGTCTACGGCAGTTATATATTTTGTATTCAAAGTTTCTGGAAAGTTTGGGTTAGCTGGAAGTATATCCTCTGTAGTATTCTCTGACGGCACATATGGCGCTGGTGCATTTACTTTTTTTACAACAGAAAATAGCGCCCAAAGAGCAAGCAGAAAAAGTATTGTCCAAAGTATCTTTTTCATATAATACATTATATCTATTCGCGGCAAATGCGTCTGTGAAAAACTTCATCCGCCACAAAAAATTTCAAAACGCGAAGTATCTTTTTGTGAGCCTAATCGTGATGCGACCCTGTGGTTTATTGCACTGTAAGACTTTTGCGACCTTTTTAGTATAGCAGAAACGATCCTTCTCGAGAGCCTATGAAATACTTTACAAAATCTGTATATATGATATAATGGTAGAGAAATAAATTTGTAACTTAAAAACAACTAGATATGATGGAGCATACTACTTTACTTACAACCCCCATGAATAAATTAGGGTTAGGAACTCGATTCAATAGTCACTTCTTTTACCCGAAGAGAGACATTATGAAGCAAGAAGAAGTTCTTACCTTGGGTGAATTTCTTAAATTGAATACTCAGCCACTTGTTGGCAAAGAAAGTTTTATAGTCTGGAAAAGTGAGGATGCTCGTAAAAAAATCTGGAACCCAGATAACTTTACCGTAGTGTCTGATGCTTTTAAAAAATTAAAGTCTTTTCTTTTAGAAAATAACTTTGATTATAACGACTGGATAATGCTTCTCCCTGCTGTCGAAGATTCTCAGTACGGCTCTCGATTCAAATATGAGTTATTGAATAAAAAGAGACTCAATGAATTGTGGCTTCATAGAATTGCTCGAATCAAAGTTAACGGTATCCCTTACAGAAATTTATGGTGGATTATAAATCCAGATGGTGACTATAGAAGAGATTTCTTCAAGTCTCTTGTTACCGTAGGACAGGTCCTTCAGCTTGATGATAATTTCTTTAAGCAGGGACCACCCTCTAGTGTGTATCCAATAACATGGGATACATCAGAGCTTAAATCTGTTCCCAAAATTCAAGAAAAGCTCAGGGCTTATGGATTTTCCGAAGAGGATGGGCCATTTATGTCCTTAAAGTTTTAGTTAAGCTTAACGCCTTCTGCATTTATGCAGAAGGCGTTTTTTGTTTTATATAGGTAACTTTCTCGAGCGCTCTCTAAAAGGTGACCCTACGGGGAATCGAACCCCGATTACCGGCTTGAAAAGCCGATGTCCTAACCGTTAGACGATAGGGCCAAAA
>JBDHUR010000011.1:0-13955 GCA_039809265.1 Minisyncoccia bacterium | reverse complement strand
AATTCCACTTTTGCTTTACTTAAATATCTGCCTGTTAGTTCTGTCAATACATACATATTTTTATAAGGATCCACAGAAAGATTTGCATTACCATTCTCATCCACAGTTATCTCTTGTGGGGCCTTTGGATCGTACTTCGGGTTTTCTGTACGAAAGTCAAGCACAGGAGTCTGACCTATAAGTTCTATAGCTTTCTCTACATCTGTTACCCCCGGCAAGTCTACGCTCAAGCGGTGTGCATCCGTAGCACCAAGACCTCCATCTTGTATCTGCACTACAGGCTCTGAAACACCAAAAAGGTTTACGCGGCGTTCTATCACATCTCGCAAAGAATCCATAGATGAATTTACATCGCCAGAAGGTACTTGAGAAACATCGGCTTTGTAAACAAGATGAGTACCTCCGGAAAGATCAAGGCCAAGCTTGAAAGGATATTTTTCAAAAGACTTTGGGGTATTGACATGGTGTGGAGACGTGTTCAAACGCGGCTCTGAAGAATAGATAAAGTAAGCTATTCCGACACCTAGCAAGAGAATAATAAATGCTGACAATCTTTTTTTCCACATACAGAATATAGGTTTTTTGTTTAATAATAAGAAATTAACCTTTATATTGTATAGATTTTTTATCAAAATTGCAATACTAGACTGTAGACTGGATTTTATTTTTAATCCTTAAAATCGAGTATGCGATAATAAACCCAAAAATACCTCCAGCAAACACGTCTGACGGGAAATGCACTCCTACTATAATACGAGAAATACTTATGACCAAAGCAAGAAATATATAAATGTACCCCACCCTCCTGTCAGTCACAAAAATGGCGGTTGCTAGAGCTGTAAAAAAAGTTGCGTGAGTAGATGGAAAAGAGTCATACCCACCCCACACAAGTAAACTATGCACCCCACTCAGGGACACAAATGGTCTTAGCCTGCCGATAATTTCTTTCAATACCGAAGCCACAAGCCAAGCAATGCCTGATGTAAATAAGATAAAAAATATTTCCCTAAACTTTATCCCGAATCGGCCAAGTGGTTTATTCTCATAACCTTTGTATTTTCGAAAGATGAGACAGACTAAAGTACCTATAAAAAGTATTACAGAAAAATCTGTAGCGATGAAGAGCGCCGTCTGACCCACAAACGGGTAGTTATATCCTAGATCGTTGAAGAAATGAAATATTTTAATGTCCATAGTTTGAAATATACGCCTTTCTGACATTTCGTAAAAGCATTGCCACAGTTACTGGGCCAACTCCACCAGGAACTTTTGCGAAAAACGAAGCCCTGGTCTCCACTGAACCTGCATCCACATCACCGACCACCGAGCCGTTTGATTCTGCTGTGCCAGCGTCTACAACTATTGCACCAACCTTCAACATATCAGCCGTTAAAGACTTTGGGGCACCAGTGGCAGAAATAATCACATCTGCATTTTTTATAATTTCTTTTTTATTTTCAGTTTCTTTGTTTATGGAAAATACTTGCAAGCCTTTTCGCAAGAGCAAGGATTTTAGGGGCGAACCCACGAGTTCGCCTTCACCTATGATAACAATATTCTTATTTAAAAACTCTACGCCCGTAGAATTTAAAATTTCTTCGCAAGCTAAAGCGGTCGGAAAAACAAAAGTATTTTCTACTCCACCATAAAAACGTCTTGCATTTGCTTCTGTTAGGCAATCCACATCGTACTTCGGATCAATAGCTTCTGTTACCACCCTGCGGTCTATATGAGCAGGCATTGGCAACTGAACTATAACACCTGATATATTTTCCAATTTTTGAACATCTATCACCGCTTGTGCAACATCGTTTGTCGTAGAAACCTCCGATAAGTAAACTGCCTTAAAAGCAAAGCCGGATGATTTTGCTTTTCTTTCTTTTATCTCTACATACTGACGCGATACACTGCTGTCACCGACCACTACATCACAAAGCAGCGGCATGGAGTGGTTTTGCATATTTTGGAGACGCAGCTCATCAAATATCTTTTGTGCAATTTTTCTTCCGTCTATTATCATGTTAGCTTGAAAGTCCCAAAAATTCGTTTTTAGTATTGTCGCGATGAGTTGTCCTAGCATATACTCGCATGCCAGAGAGTATGCCAAGCGCCATGAACTCTGTCAGTAGGTGTGATCCGCCATAGCTCATAAATGGAAGAGTTATACCAGTCACCGGGAGAAGCCCGATATTCATGCCGACATTTATAGTTATGTGTGCCATCAAAAATATCGCCACCCCCACACCGAAAAGCATCTCAAAATTTGTAGCCCCGAGCAGCGAACTCCGCAGCACTCGCCATACGACGATACCGTACAAAAGTAAAAGCAAAAATGCTCCTACATATCCCCACTCTTCCGCGAATGCTGCAAATATGAAGTCTGTCTGGTATTCAGGTAAAAATTGCAGACGGGACTGCGTGCCATATCCGACCCCTTTGCCGAAGAACATGCCAGAACCAACAGCTATAGTAGACTGGCGTACATGATAGCCAGAGCTCTGAACATTGGCATAAGGATTTAGAAAAGCGCTAATTCTGTCTTTTTGATAAGGCTCAAAAATAAAAGCCCAGAGTATAATAAAAGCAATAGCTCCGATACCAAAAACTACTAGTAAATGTTTTCTGGAAATACCGGAAACAAGTGTCATGCCGAACCAAATAAGGAAAATAATTATCGCCGAGCCAAAATCCGGCTGAAGGAACACTAAAAAGAACGGTATCATCGCATATAATGCAGAAACCAATAGGTGCTTTACATGAGCAATCTCCACATGTCGTCGTGAAAAATACTTTGCCAATACGAGGATGACCACAAGTTTCATCATCTCTGATGGCTGCAAAGAAAACCCTCCCAGGTTAAACCAGCTTTGTGCTCCGTTTGCTATATGTCCGACAGCAAAAAGTACAAGCAGTACAATAGAAAAAAACAAAAAAAGTCCAACAAGTACATCTGTACGCCGCAAAAACCGCCAATCTATGACAGAAAATATAAAAAATACTGCTACCGAAATTACAATAAAAAGAGACTGTTTCTCAAAATAATTCTCCGGTCCAACAAACGACGTCATGGTTACAAGCCCTGCTCCAACGATAGGAATAAGGGCAGCAAACATAATCCAATCCACTCCGGCAAACCACTTATGCCACCAAGATTTCTCGCGCTGCATCATCATACTATTGGTATTTTTGTGTATAAGGATTTATGCGAGGTATCAACTCTACCCTCCTTACAGAAGAACCGAAAGGCGTAAGCCAAGAGAAAAATACTTGTTTAGAAGACTGCGGCGGCAAGGCCTCCGATATAGTCTTGCTCACCCCGAGCGCATTGCCGAATTCATCGTACAATATAGCAATCACATCCAGCTCGCCTACAGGGTATATGGAGCTGTTCTCTATGACACCTTGAGCTTTTGGAAAAGTATCTTCATCGCCAACTGTTGCATCTTTGGCAAAAACTTTAACATCAGAAAAACGCTGATCTACTTTGTAGAAATTCTGTGCAGAAGTAAAAGCAAAAGATGTCCTGCGCGGAACGCGATTGCCCATAGACAGACCAGACTCAAATATAGCCGTGCGACCGTTTGGTGCAATAAATGTTTGCCCTACGCGAGTTGTTATAAGGATATTATTTCCATCATACACCTTAAATTCATAGGAAATATTTGGAATAGCAGCATTTGCATTTTGATTTTCAACATATGCGACTGCGTTGTATAAAGAGCCAGAGACTTGGAAAACACGCGCCCATTGCACGACTAGAGGACTTACTTCTTCTTTACAAAAGTTTGCACATTGCCCGCCGCAGTCTGTACCAGTCTCTGTGCCATTCATCTTGCCGTCTGTACAACTCGCAGGCTTCGTAACGTATGGATAAACAATCCTTGCAGCAACTGCTAAAAGCACCAAAAGTATGGCGGAAATATAAATCAGTCTGCGCCTCGCTCCCCAGCTTATGCTCATGCAGAATATTGTAGCACTAAATCAAAACATCCGCACTCACACGAGGCGGATGTTTTTTATATTATACTAAAACACTTGCATTGTTAGTTCACACTGCAAAGACCTGCTACTGTTACCGTGCCGGCTGATCCTCCATTATAACAATTATCTAAATTACTAACATTGTAACCAGCAACTCCATTACCAGCACAGCAGTGAAGACCTACACTGCCACAATTGCCTGAACTACAAGAATACTGTAATTCGACTGGACCACTTGTATTGCCTATTATTGGCACGTTGGCTGATATTGAACCCATTACAGACTTTGTTCCTATACCAACCACACCATCTGCGGACAAGCTGTTTTTTGTCTGGAAACTTTTTACCGCCGCTAAAGTACCTTTGCCATATATGCCGTCAATCTTTGAACCTGCCGGCAAGTAACCTTGATTTACTAAAAATGTTTGCAAACCTTTTACCAAGTCACCTCGTGATCCGTAGCGGATAGTGGTATTTGAAGATATCATTGCCTCTATAAGAGGGTCTTGAGCAACTCTGTTCATAGCCGGCTGGGACGATGTAAAACCATTACAACTCAAACCGCGCTGGCATGCACCACCATCGTAACTCGCTCCGTAAAAGTGTCCCGTGGAATCATAAGCTTGGCAAGAGACACAACTGCCACCACCCGCATTGAGCAAGTCATTTGGCTGGCTGCCATTTGTATTACTAGATGTTACGGTAGTAGTTATAGGTATCGTAGGATTTGAAGGCACATTTGTCATGATATTAGGAGAGTCTGCCGTCGCAGCTGGTGGCCTCGCTGTTGTCTGGCCTTGCTGAGTCTGTATAGAAAGAGCAGACTGTGAAGCACTAAAGTCCCCATCCTTGCGGACTAAGTTCACAGTTAACGCTATGATCAATATAACCAAGAAGAAAGTTAGTAATTTTCTAAACATAGATGATAATTGGATTAAATTTATAATGCTTCGCATATTATAACACGCGAAACAAAACACAAAAAGCAAGTTGTTGATAACTTGCTTAGAGGAGTAATTGTATATTATATAGTATTTGAAAGTTTTGTTCTGGCGACTAGCTAGACCCCTGTTAAAGACAATCAGGTCGGTCACTAATAGTATTTCGAGTATTTGAAAGTTTTGTTCTGGCGACTAGCTACTTTCCCCACTTGGAGTATCATCGCCTCAAGAGAGCTTAACTTCTGTGTTCGGAATGAGAACAGGTGTGACCTCTCCGACGAATCACCAGAACAAAACTTTCAAATTGAGATTTATTTTTGCAAAGTATCCGAACGCTCGGACGCATGTGATTTTCAAAGTTCCTAATAGGAATCGAAACATTAGTACGCCTCGGCTGAAGACATCACTGTCCTTACACCTAGCGCCTATCAACCTAATCATCTCTTAGGTTTCTGATAACGATTCCTTATCTTGAAGCTGGCTTCCTTCTTAGATGCTTTCAGAAGTTATCCATTCCCGACATAGCTACCCTGCGGTGCCGCGGGCGCGACAGCAGGTACACCAGAGGTCAGTTCACTCCGGTCCTCTCGTACTAGGAGCAACTCTTCTCAAGAATCAACGCCTGCAGTAGATAGGAGACCAACCTGTCTCACGCATCTATTTAGCGTTCCCATATTACTATGGGGATCGGACTGTAACTTTATCCAATATTTTGGATAGTTCACGTTCAGTCTCTACGGGCGCAACTAACTATATATGATATAGGCTTCCCTCGGTATTGCCCCTAAAAATTTTAGTAGGGTTTTACCGATATAAGTGAACTTCTCGCACAACATTTCTGTTATGTGCCGCCGTGATATGTACACACAGTACATACATGGTCTTGTCTCAATTAACATAAATATTCTTGCGAATATTTTCCTCAACGGATTCAAACTGTCCTTCAGCTAAAAAATAAATTTCTTAGCTTCAGGACGGTTTGAACCCAGCTCGCGTACCTTTTTAATTAGCGAACAGCTAAACCCTTGGTAGCTTCTCCACCACCAGGATAAGGTGAGCCGACATCGAGGTGCCGAACTCCGCCGTCGATATGAACTCTTAGGCGGAACTAGCCTGTTATCCCTAGAGTAGCTTCTATCCGTTAATCTTCGGCCGCATCTAATGCGAACCATCGGTTCACTAGGTTCTGCTTTCGCATCTGCTCGGCATGTACGCCTTACAGTCAAGCCAGCTTGTGCCCTTACACTATCGGCACGGTTTCCATTCGCGCCTAGCTGACCTTTAAACTCCTCCGTTACTTTTTGGGAGGATACCGCCCCAGTAAAACTGCCCACCAGAAACTGTCTCTTCACGTTTTTGCCGTGAGGATTAGACTATACCTGTTGACAGAGTGGTATTTCACTGACGAGTAGATCACAACCGAAATCGTAACCATCAAACCTCTCCCACCTATCCTACGCAGTGAACAAATATAGTCAATATCAAGCTGCAGTAAAGCTTCTAGGGTCTTTTCGTCTATCTGCAGGTAACCGGCATCTTCACCGGTATTGTATTTTCACCGAGCTAATCCCCGAGACAGTTCTCCAGTCATTACACCATTCGTGCGCGTCGGAACTTACCCGACAAGGTACTTCGCTACCTTAGGACCGTTATAGTTACGGCCGACATTCACGAGGGCTTATATCAGCCAGCCATACTCCGCTTCGCATTCGATTTCTCAAATGAAAAGCGGAATATGACCACCGATAGTTGACCTTCTCGCATTGGTCAGGTGTCACCCCCTATACATCCTCTTACGAGTTCGCAGGGAGCTGTGTTTTTGGTAAACAGTTGCCAGAGAGTCTTTCGCTGCGGGCTATATTGCTATAGCCAAGCCTTATTCCAAAGTTACGGCTGCTATTTTGCCGAGTTCCTTGGGGATCAATCACTCGTTCGCCTTGGTCTTCTCGACCTGACTACCTGTGTCGGTTTACGGTACGGATTCATATCTGTTGAAGCTTAGAGATTTTTCTCGGGAGCGTGCTTTGTACAATCTGCAAGGGCGAACCCTCACATTTCTGCTACGCTTGCAAGTTGCCATCTAAGGCAGTACGCGGATTTTCCTGCGCACCCCACTTACGTCACAAACTCAAATCCAATAATGAGCTGTACATACTACCCTCCGTCCTCCCATCGCACAGATACGAAGTCATGGAATATTAACCATGTGTCCATCAGATACGGCTTTCGCCATCTCCTTAGGCCCGACTAACCCAGAGTTGACAATCATAGCTCTGGAAACCTTAGTCTTTCGGCGGGAAGGGATCTCACCTTCCTTGCGGTTACTTGTGCCAACATTTTTACTTCCACACGCTCCAGAGTGGCTCACGCCTTCTCCTTCACAGCAAGAGTGGAATAGTCTTCTACCGCTCTGGCGGCGCGAACGCCGCCAGAGCCCTCAAATTCGGTACTACGTTTAGCCCCGATTATCTGCGGTGCGAGATCTCTCGATGAGTGAGCTGTTACGCTTTCTTTAAATGATGGCTGCTTCTAAGCCAACATCCTCATTGTCGGAGAAATCTCACCTCCTTGATATGCACTTAACGTAGATTTAGGGACCTTATTTAGAGATCTGGGCTGTTTCCCTTTTGACGCGTGGAGCTTAGCCCCCACTGTCTAACTGCCATGTTATTTATCTCTGGTATTCGGAGTTTGATAGAATTCGCGAGATTTCTCCCTGTCGAATTCTTCCAGTGCTCTACCCCCAGAGGGAACACATGACGCTAACCCTAAAGCTATTTCGAAGACAACCAGCTATTACAAGGTTCGATTAGCTTTTCACTCCGACCCACAAGTCATCCGAGAGTGTTGAACGGCTCACCGGTTCGGACCTCCATCACGATTTCTCGCAACTTCATCCTGCTCATGGGTAGCTCACCTTGCTTCGGGTCTTATGCATACTACTTATTCGCGCTATTAACACTCGGTTTCCCTGCGACTTCACCGCTTGACGGATTAGCCTTGCAGCATGCATAAACTCGTTGGCTCATTCTTCAATAGGCACGCCGTGACGGATCGTATAAATACGTCCGCTCCGACTCCTTGTAAGCATACGGTTTCAGGTCTATTTCACTCCCCTCGCCGGGGTTCTTTTCACCTTTCCCTCACGGTACTAGTTCACTATCGATCTAAAAGAATATTTAGCCTTGGCAGTTAGTTCTGCCGGATTCCTCCGAGCTATTCGTGTCTCGAAGTACTCAAGAACAGCAATAAAAGAGACATAATGATTTCAATTACAGGGCTATCACCTCCTATGGCGTTGGTTTCCAACAACTTCATCTATCAAAATGTTTTTTGACTCTTCTAGTAATCTACATTGCTGCCTTACAACCCCGTGCATATATGTATTGCTACATATTCGCGCGGTTTGGGCTCCTCCCTTTTCGCTCGCCGCTACTTAGAGAATTTTTCTGCATTCACAGAATTGTTTTCTTTTCCTCTGGGTACTGAGATGTTTCACTTCCCCAGGTGCGCTTCTGCTGATCAAGTCAGCAGAACATCCGACATTACTCGGATGAGGTTTCCCCATTCAGACATTTCCGGATCGAAGGCTGTTAGGCGCCTCCCCGAAACTTATCGCAGCCATACCACGTCTTTCTTCGCTTCTTTTAGTCTAGGCATCCACCGTATGCTCTTAATTTCCTATTAGGAAATTTAAAAACCACATGCACATTTGTTTGAAGAACAAATGCACTTATTTTTACTTACATTTTACTTTGCTTTGTCTCGCACACAAGAAACTTTACTACCAACCGCTTGGTTAAAAGTAAATTGGGTGCGAGGTCTGCTTCCAGTACGGCTCAAAAGACCCTAGGTCAGCACCGAAGTGCAGACAAAAGTTTTGTGTACTGTAACAGAATTTTGTTGTCAAAAAACTTGTCTTGCTGTCTTTATCTCCCCTTCACTTTGGTCGGGTTAAACTAAAAAATCGCCTTTCGGCGACAAATCAAAACGCAAGGTGTTGATTACCGCCAGTTTTGCAATGTTTTAGTAATATTCATATCAGCAAAGATAGTATATACGAACCAAAAATGAAAGTCAAGTATTTTATAAACTACTTTTAAAAACGCCTAATTTAGATGATTTTTGGGTGGTTGTTTTGGTTATTGACAAAAAATATTATATATGATAAAACTTAGAAAATCTAAAAAATAAATAAAATGGACAAAACAAAAATTGATAACATGACATTACGAGAGATTACTCTCTTAATGCGAAAAGAGGCAGATGATCAAACTTTAGTTGACTTTATTGAAATCAAAAAAAAGATAGGCATGATGTTATGCTTGTTTGATAATGTTAAAAATAACTTTTCCGAACAAGAACAAATTTTAACTAGAGAGGAAAAAGAGAAGTTTACACAAGAAATTGACACCTTCTGGCGAGATACATATACAAAAGACTGGTCTTTAAACAATCAAGACTTATCAAAAGTAAAATTCGTTCCAGATCTGCTATCTCCAATTGATATACCATGGCAAGATATTGCCAAAGAGTCAGATAATCCAAAAGAATTTGGTAAATACATTACAAATCCAGAGACAGCCTTATTGGACTATGAAAAGCTAGGTAAACCAGAGATCTATAATCCAAATGAAGATATAGATTTGGATAAATGGTTAGAGAAGAATAAACTAAAGAAAAACCCCGCATCTGTTATGCAATACGTTGCAGAGAAATTCAGTAAAACATACTATCTTCCTGGAATAGAGTATCAAAAATACCTATTTGAAAACCAGAAAAAGAAAGGAGTAATACCTGAAGAATTAAAAGATGGCAATTGGTATTTTTTTCCGGGTGCAGCTTTCCGCGGCTCAGATGGCGGTTGGGACGTGCCGTGTGGCTGCTGGGGCTATGGCGGCAGGGTTTGGAGGCGCTATGGCGGTTGGGCTAGGTGTGACTGGCGTGACGGCGGGCGTGTTCTGCTCTATAAAAGAAACGATTCTTGAATAAACCATCCTCACGATTGCAAATGTTGCAATCGTGAGGATTTTATTTTACTTTTTTAGTCAAAATAGTTTTTCAAGCGAACTATCTTTTCATGACTACGAAGTTTATCGTGAACTTTGGCTTCTATTTGACGAATGCGCTCGCGTGTCACACCAAACTCCGCTCCGACTTCTTCCAGCGTGTGCTGGATACCGTCTGTCAAACCATATCTCATCTCCAATATTTTTTTCTCTTTCGGATTTAGCTCTTCAAGCACAGAACGTATTTGGTCGGAAAGAATGCGGCGGGAAGCATCTTGGTCTGGGCTGGCAATCTTGTCATCAGCGATAAACTCTCCGCGGGTAGACTTCTCGTCATCGTCCCCTATCGGCTGCTCCAGAGAAATAGTTTCCTGATTTATATTTTCTATGACATGGATTTTTTCCACATCTATACCCATCTCTGTAGCTATCTCTTCTGCTAAAGGCTCACGCCCCAAGTCTTGAGAAAGCCTACGGACCACCTGCTTGTACTTAGAAATAGTTTCCACCATGTGCACAGGTATGCGGATGGTGCGAGACTGGTCTGCTAAAGCACGAGTTATAGACTGACGTATCCACCATGTTGCATAAGTAGAAAATTTATAACCTTTTGTCCAATCAAATTTCTCTACTGCCTTGAAAAGACCCAAATTACCTTCTTGGATTAGGTCAAGCAGTGTTAGATCTGAACTACGTCCGACGTATTTCTTTGCTATAGATACCACCAAACGCAAGTTCGCACGAGCAAGTAAATTCTTGGCTTCATTGTCGCCCTTCTCTATACGCTTTGCCAGCTCGCGTTCCTCCGCAGCATGGATCAATGGGAATTGCCCGATCTCTTTCAAGTACATCTGTATAGAGTCATGGGCAGCCTGGTCTTTGCTGGAGAGCTTCAGGTCTTTCTCTGAAGCAGAAACGTCCAGCAAGTTGCCGCCCTCAAGCACGTCTATGCCAGCAACAGAAAGCATCTCGTAAAGCTCATCAAGAAAAAGTATATTGTTCTCAATATCCGGAAAAGTTTTTAAGATTTCGTCATATATCACAAAGCCACGCTTTTTGCCTTTTGCCACAAGTTCCTCTGCTTTCTTCTTCAGCTCTACTTCTTTCTTGCCTTTAGACATTTTGGCTGGTACAGATTTTTTGGCAATCTTTTTGACTGCTTTTTTTGCCTTTTTCTTCTGCACCTTCGCGGGCCGCTTGGATGGTTTCTTTTTCACAACCTTTTTCTTCGCAGGCTTTTTCTGCGGCTTTGTTTTCTTATTTACTTTTTTCTTTTTGTTTTTCATATTTAAGATTGGCTCTCTACTAATAATGATTCCAGATTTTTCTTTTCCTTTTGAATATCTCTGAGCAATTCTTTTACTTTGTCATTTTCTTTCTCTCTTTCTGCATTATGCAGTTCTTCCGTCAGTCTTTTTAAATTTTCTTTGCTTATCTCTTGGTCTAAGTTCCGCAACAAGTCTTTCGTCTCATTTTCCAGATCCCTGTCCCGATAACCAAGTTCAGCTTCAAATATAAGATGGTTATATTCTTCCTCTGCCGGCAAGTCTGTCTCTGTTTCCCCTTTTAGTCTTTGCCGCAGCTCGTTCATAATATTTTCATAAAATTCCGTGTTCTTGTCTTTCTGCCAAAGCGCTATAGAGAAAAGTATTTTAGTGATTTCTTTTTTTCGGTCTTTAGCTTCTTTAGAGAAATTCACATGTTCTTTGTATGCAGTATTTTCTGTGGCAGCGGAAATCTTTTGTAAATCCTCAAGTACAGTTTCTTCTCGGACAGAAAGCCTGCGAGCAATCATAGCAACAAAATGCGATCTGTCTATAGAGCTTTTTATTTTTGCTACATACGGCAGTACTCTTACCCCAACCTCCTTCTTAAAAACTCTATCATCTGCAAACTCTTCGCGCAAAACATCTATATACATTTCTATAAAATGTTTTGGGTGTTTTAGCAGCTCGCGCCAAGCACTTTCGTCTGCCCTTGCAATATCTGCTGGATCCATACCCTTTGCCATCCGCACTACAGAAACATCCATATCAGCATCAAAAGCAAGGCCGACCGCACGCTCTGCCGCCTTGAAACCAGCCGAGTCCGCATCGAAAGCAAGCACTATGTTATTCGTAAAACGCTTTATAAGAGACAAATGATATGCCGTCAGAGCTGTACCAGAGACTGCTACCGTCTCTTCTACTCCAGACTGATGAGACATAACAAGGTCCATCTGCCCTTCTACCAGCACCGCGCGCTTGGCGCGAGCGATAGCTTGCTTGGCTTTGTCATAGCCAAACAAAATCCTAGACTTGTTATAAACAGGCGTTTCCGGAGAGTTTACATACTTGGCAGCAGTTGTATCATTTTTGTTTTCTGGAAACACTCGCCCAGAGAAGCCGACAATTTTCCCCTGGGGATTTGCTATCGGAAACATCACTCTACCACGAAATCTATCATAATATGCATTTTCCCCGCCAGACTTTATATTGCGTATTACTAACCCTGCTTTTTCTTGTACTTCTTCTGATATGCCTTTTGAAGAAAGGAGAATAGAGAGATTTCTCCAACCCTCTGGTGCATAGCCGATGCGGAAGTTCGTTATAGACAAATCACTGATGCCGCGGCTATGTATATATGCAAGTGCATTTGGAAATTTGGGTAAAACAGCTTGATAGTACTTTGTTGCAAGTTCTAATGCCCTATGTATGCTGTCGTTATTTTCTTTTTCTCCTTCATTTTTTGTCGGGAAATTTTTCTCCAGCTTCACCCCAGCACGATCTGCCAGCATGATGAGAGTTTCTTTGAATGAAAGACCTTCTATATCTTGAGTAAAACTAAATACATCTCCGCCCTTACCGCAACCAAAGCAGTGGAAAGTATTTCGCTCGGGAGAGACAAAGAAAGACGGCGTCTTTTCATTGTGAAATGGACACCTACCTCGCAAGTGAATGCCTGACCTCTCCAGCTTTACATAAGGAGAGATCACATCCACTATTGGCAATCTTTCTTTTATCTCTTGTACGGGCGAATTCATGAGTATTTAGGAATCACGCACGCATTAAGCTTTTATGCTTCGACCTCTACTTCTTCTTGTACCTCGTTTAGTTTAACTTCGGATTTATTTCGAAAGCCTGTTCCGGCTGGGATCAAGCGGCCAATGATGACGTTCTCTTTCAAGCCGCGAAGCTTGTCTACACCACCGCGAACAGCGTTGTTTATCAGTACACGGTTTGTGTTTTGGAATGATGCAGCAGACAGCCAGCTCTTAGTGGTCAAAGACACATCGGTGATACCAAGCAATATAGTCTCTGCTTTTGCTTCTTCACCGCCTTCTTCTTTTACTCGCCTATTCTCTTCTATGAGTTCTGTATTTTCCACTATCTCGCCCACAGAGAACAAAGTTGTTCCCTGTTCTTTGATGCGCTTCCTGGAAAGCATTTGCCTAATGATAATCTCAACATGCTTTCTGGAGATAGATGCACTTTGCAATTCATACACTTTTCTGATCTCGCGTATGATATAGTCTTCCGCCATCTCGCGTCCGCCGTATTTGAAAACCTCGGAAATATCTGCCGATCCATCTGTCAAAATCTGACCCTTCACTATATCTTCACCTGACTTCACAAGTACAGTAAACCTAGCTGGCACCGTGTATTCTATGGTATTAGACTTACCGTCGCCTTTGGTATCGGAAACTACAGAGATGATCTGCTCTTTACCGTTTGGTCGTATTTCTACAACTTTTGCATCTGTCTTTGAAACTATTGCGGAATTTTTAGGAGATCGGCGTTCAAAGATTTCTTCCACACGAGGAAGACCTTGAGTAATGTCCACACCAGAGACTCCGCCAGCGTGGAAAGTACGAAGCGTAAGCTGTGTACCAGGCTCACCGATAGCTTGCGCAGCTATAATACCAACTGCTTCACCCAAATCTATAAGCTTATTGCGTCCCAAGTCTAGACCGTAACACATCTGGCATATACCGTGTACAGTTTTACATGTCAAAGGTGTTCGAACAAAAACTTCTTTTATACCC
>JBDHUR010000010.1:0-14556 GCA_039809265.1 Minisyncoccia bacterium | reverse complement strand
TGCTCTCCAAGCGTTATGGTGCATCCAGCTTGGTGTTCACCGTGCGACATTTGAACCGCCGACAAAATGCCAAACCCGCCTACCCATACATATGCCACTAAGAGTATGCCGAGCAGGAGATATTTTGCTTTGTTAGTAAAAAATGACATACCTACATTCTATAATTTTTCAGGAGGGTTGCGTTAATCGCCACGACCACCGTACTTACTGACATCAGTACAGCTCCTACGGCAGGAGATAAAATAATTCCTACACCAGCGAGCACTCCCGCTGCCAACGGTAGGGCAAGGATGTTATAGCCGCTTGCCCACCAGAGATTTTGGATCATCTTGCGATAGGTAGCCTTGGCAAGAGAAAGGATTGCAACCACATCTCTCGGATCGCTTTTTACCAAGACGACATCGGCGCTTTCAATAGCCACATCGGTTCCAGCGCCGATAGCGATGCCAACATTGGCCTGTGCAAGAGCTGGTGCGTCATTGACTCCGTCTCCTACCATCGCCACCTTATACCCTCGAGCTTGGATTTCTTTTATTTTCTCTGTCTTCTCGTGTGGCAATACCTCCGCGTAATAGGTTTTGATGCCCAGTTCCTTTGAAACACGTTCTGCAACACGAAGCGCGTCTCCTGTAAGCATAATAGGTTCGATTCCCATTGCTTGAAGTTTTTGGATTACTTCCTTTGCTTCATCGCGAACCAAATCATCAAGAGCAATAGCACCTATAGGTAGTTCATCAACCAAAACAAACACGACAGTGCGTCCTTCATCTATCAAACGTTCAACACTTTTGTTGTTTACTCCTATACTCTTTTCACTCAAGTATCCTGGACTTACCACTTTGATTTGTTTTCCTTCTACAGTGCCCATTGCACCTTTACCTGGTATTGCGGAGAAGTTATTTACAGCGAGTTTTCTGCTTACCCGTTCTGCTATAGCTTTTGCAATCGGATGTTCGGAGCGCGCTTCTATCGCTGCGGCATAGGCAAGGATCCGATCCTTCTGTTCATTTCCTAAGGGCACAACTTCGGTTATGCCAAACTCTCCTTTAGTAAGAGTGCCTGTCTTATCAAAGACAACAGCTGTTATATTCCGTGCTTCTTCAAAAGCTGTTCTGTTGCGTATAAGCAAGCCTTTGCGGGCAGAGAGAGACGTTGAAACTGAAACTACAAGCGGTATAGCAAGACCGAGAGCGTGAGGACAAGCTATGACAATAACCGCAATTGTACGCTGAAGGGCATACGCGAGATTTTCTGATGTAAAAAATGTCCAACCGAAGAATGTAAGTATCCCTGCACCTATCGCTACAAACGTTAGCCACATCGCTGCACGGTCTGCGAGTTTCTGGGTCTTTGACTTTTCTGCCTGTGCAGATGACACAAGCTCTATAATTTGAGAAAGATATGTGTCTTTTCCTACTTTCTGTATCTCAACTACGATTGAGCCATCACTGTTTACAGAGCCTCCGATAACAGATTGCCCAGCAAACTTTTCTATGAGCTTTGTTTCTCCTGTAAGCATTGCTTCATTTACAGAAGTTCTTCCTTCAACAACAATGCCGTCAACTGGAACCTTCTCACCAGGCTTTACAAGAACTCTATCTCCAAGAGATAAATCAGCAACCTGGACATCTTCTATCTCTCCATCTTTTCCTAGCCGATGTGCTGTTGAAGGCATTAGCTTTGCTAGCTCTTCCAAAGCTCGTGATGCACCCATGACCGACCGCATTTCGATCCAGTGCCCAAGAAGCATAATGTCCACTAGTGTTACCAGCTCCCAAAGGAGTTCTTCTCCAGGGAGTCCTGCAAACACAGCTATGCTATATCCATAGGCAGCAGAAATAGCCAAGGCGACGAGCGTCATCATCCCTGGCTGTCTTGCTTTTACTTCATCATATAGACCTTTGAGGAAAGGATAGCCACCATAAAAGAAAATGATTGAGGCGAGAATAAACCGAACATATACATCTCCTGAAAAGCCGATGCCCTCTATACCAAAAAACATCTGAACCATCGGCGAGAGAACAAGCACGGGAATTGAAAGAATGAGAGAAATCCAAAATTTCTTTCTGAAATCCTCAACCATATGGGCATGATGACCTTGATGATTGTCGTGCGAGTGTTTCTCTTGGTGGCTATTGTCCATATCACAGCGAGAGTGGTCCGTATGGTGATGTTTTTTGTGAGAGGTATCGTGCATACAGTTATTTGTTTTGAGCTAATTTATATACCTTAAGAATTTCATTGATTGCCTTACCTTCCTCCTTTCCTCGCATTTGATGCACAACGTGCGTAGATAAATGATGTTCCAGCATCACATTTTCAACGCTTCCCAGTGCTTTTTTTATGGCATTGGATTGAGTAATGATGTCTACACAATATTTCTCGCTTTCCACCATTTGCTGTAAACCACGCACCTGACCCTCGATGCGGCGCAGACGATTTTGCAACTGCTTTTTTATGTCTTGCTTCATAACTAAAGTATACCCCGTGGGGGTATACGGTCAAGTAGTTTGTTCCATACTGCTGCTCCATATATGGGAACTTCTTAGGCACTTGGGACGCTCTGGACTCCTAGGGAGGGTTGCGTCATCAATGTGGCTGTATGAATAACACAATACAAGCGCCGCTTGGGATGGCGGATAAACAAGAAGCAATCCCCGTAAAGGTGAGGTACTGCCTTTACGCAAGAAAGAGTAGCGAATCAGAGGAACGGCAGGTGCTGTCCATAGACTCGCAGATCAAGGAAATGCTCCAACTCGCTGAACGCGAAGGACTGGAGATCGTGACCATGAAGCGAGAAAGCCACTCCGCCAAGGAGACAGGACAGCGGCCAGTGTTCAATGAGATAGTCGAGGAGGTCATAGACGGCAAATACAACGGCATCCTGACTTGGGCGCCGGATCGTATTAGCAGAAACGCCGGAGACCTTGGGCGAATTGTGGACTTGATGGATGCGGGAAAGTTGCAGATGATACGAACCTTCGGACAGACGTTCGGCAACAATCCGAACGAGAAGTTTCTCCTGATGATCCTCGGAAGCCAAGCAAAATTGGAAAACGATAATCGAGGCATCAACGTGAAGCGAGGACTGCGGACAAGAGTGGAGATGGGACTCTGGCCGGGCATGGCACCGCTTGGGTATCTCAATCAGAAGCTGATGGACAAGAAGTGCAGAATTGTGGTCGATCCAGAGCGCGCGCCAATCGTGAAGCAGATGTTTGAGAAGGTCGCATACGAGCAATGGAGCGGACGGAAGGTATACAACTGGCTCCGCTTCGACCTCAATTTCCATACGCGCGGCAACAGACCACTGACACTCTCGGGTGTGTATCGAATGCTCCAAATGCCCATCTACTACGGACCATTCGAGTATCCACGAAACTCTGGACAGTGGTATCAAGGAACGCACGAAGCACTCATCACCGAGGAATTGTTCAAAAAAGTGCAAGAGCAGTTGAAGCGAGACAAAATCGTGCGCGAGAACCGAGAGTTCGCCTTCACCAAGCTCTTTACTTGCGGCATGTGCGGATCAGGGATAACGGCGCAGGAAAAGTACAAACTACTCAAAGATGGCACGAATGCCAAGTACGTCTACTATTCTTGCTCGAAAGCGAGGGATCGCAACTGCAAGAACAAGTACATACGCGAGGAGGAACTGGTCGAGGAGTTGTTCAAGATCATAGACAAGCTGAACATGAATGAACTTGGTATGCGGATGAAACTTGAGGAAGAGATCAAGCGGTTCAACCGACTGCAACGACTAGCGACCAAAGGAAAACCGAAGATGCAGATTGATGAGGATGATATTGCCACGAGGGAGTACGCGAAGTATGTACTGAGGGAAGGCACTGCAATCGAGAAGCGAGAGTTGATGGGTCACTTGCGAAGCAGACTGGTGCTGAATGACAAGAAGATTACGCTGGTGGAGGAATAACAATAAATATATATTGACAAACGATAAGTAATAAATTATGCTGTAACTACTATTGGATTATTAGACATATTTTATGAAAAGAAGCTCAACCGTATTTCTTCAGATCGTAATCGTGGCGCTAGGTCTCGGCGCTCTCGCATTCCTACTCATAATGCCCCGTCTCGAGGGCGTAAACGCCGGTGCCACCACGCTTTACCAAATATACTTCGATGACCCATTCCTGATGCTGGTATACGCAGGCTCCATCCCATTCTTTGTCGCACTCTATCAAGCATTTAAGGTGCTCGGGTATGTCGGACAAAACAACGCATTCTCCCAGGCGACAGTGGGGGCTTTGCGGAAGATAAAATACTGCGCCTTCATCACTGCAACCGCAATCATCGCAGTGGACGCCTTTCTTATGATACACGCGCGTCTGTATCCCGAAGTCGGTGCCGTAGACGGTCCTGAGGGTGCAGTTATGTTAGGACTTATTGCGACTTTCATCTCCGTTGTTATTGGCACTGCGGCGGCTGTGTTTGAAAGGACTTTGCAGAATGCCGTAGAACTGAAGTCGGAGAATGATCTAACCGTATAATCGCCATGGCTATTATCATCAACATAGATGTTATGCTCGCGAAGCGAAAGATGAGCGTCACCGAGCTTGCAGAGAAAGTTGGGATCACCATGGCAAATATTTCTGTGCTGAAGAACGGAAAAGCGAGAGCTATCCGACTATCAACCCTAGAAGCGATTTGCAAAGCTTTGGAGTGTCAGCCTGGAGATATTTTGGAGTATAAAAATAGAGATTGAATGATATACTCCCTTATACGTTGCCGATTTCACAAGAGGCACGGATGTACCGACCATCTTGCCCGTCCCGATCAAGCGCACTGATCCAACAACGCTCGACATTTCATACAAGTTCCCAGACAGCTTGCTTGAAGTGAAAGAAATCGTGAACGGCAAAACTGAGCGGGCATTCTATGACGTGCCGCTACCGATCTCCGGCATCCTTTTCATGATTCGGATAAAGGACTGGCAGGTACTCGACGATGACCAGCCAAAGCCGAATCCACTCGTGCTCACGCCACCAACCAACACGAACAGCGTAGTCATTATGTTCTCCTTCCTCGGCGAGAACGGATTGCCGTTTACTGCGGGAGGATATCAGCCAGCCGAGGGGATGGGAATGATAGACCTGCCAGAAAGTCCGCTAAACAAGTTTTGCATTGGTCTTGCCGAAGATCCGAACAGCAACAGTGCAAACGGCTTTGAGCTGATGGTGCCATTTCCAAAGAAAGACTAGAGCAAAAGAAAAGAGCGACTATGATCGCTCTTTTCTTTCAACCTTTAGCTTTGTGGGTCACAGCTCGACATCGAGCACATGGGTCAACAAGACTAACAGGTTGTCAATGCGGAGGCGGTGAGATTCGAACTCACGGACCACTTTCATGGTCTCCTGTTTTCAAGACAGGTGCCTTCAACCACTCAGCCACACCTCCTTCGCTTGTTTTTTATACTGTTGTCTCGCTTGTATTTGCGCGCTTTTTGCGGTTTTTGAATTCGCCTATAGAAAAGACTGTACGGTTTAGCGCGTCCCACACTTCTTTTCTAGTTTTTTTGACTATCTGGAATATATAGAAGATATCCAGGATAGAAACTGTGTTTACCACCAGTAAAACTATGAACCATGCCCGCTCGTTACGCCTTGAAGCTGTCCACAGAGCGTAGCCTTTCCATACTAGCACCCATAAAGTGAGAGCCAAAATGGCAATGCTTGTAAAAAGATGATCCATGCCGACATCATATCATATATTGTCCTTTTTTCAATGTATTTTTTATATTTCGTAAATGTGTTAATCTGTTAGATATGAAGCTTTTGGGTGTGGACTATGGAGCCAGGCGCACAGGCGTAGCAATATCGGACGATGGCGGAGTTATAGCTTTTCCGTACGACACGCTTGATACAAGTGTTTCTTTACCACAAGTTTTGAATGCTCTTGCAAAAGAGAAAGGGGTGGGGAAGATTGTGATAGGGGATGGCAGGAGCGGAAGCGAGCGCTCCAACGCTATTGAGTCTTTGATATTGAATTTCAAACAGGAGCTGGAAAGTGTGTGTGGGGTACCAGTAGAGCTGGCAGATGAAGCATTCTCTTCATACGAAGCTCATGGCAGGCAAGGCAAAGAAGCAAAATCTGCAAGGAAAACGAAAGTGAAAGCAACTGCAAATGTGGATGCCAAGGCTGCTGCTGTTATATTGCAAAGGTATATAGATATAAAAAGAAAAATGTATGGAAAATGAAAATAAAAAAACTGAACATGTTTCTTATGATGAATTTAAAAAAATGGATATTCGCATCGGCACTATCCGAGAAGTAGAGCCTGTGGAGGGTGCAGATAAACTTTTGCGCTGCCAGATAGACTTTGGCATGAAGATGCCAGATGGTGGAACCATGGAGCCGGAGCGAGATATACGCCAGATAGTTTCTGGTATCCGAGAATATTATCCTGATTTTGCTGGACTTGTCGGCAAGCAAGTGCTTTATATTGTGAACTTAGAGCCAAGGACAATACGCGGAGCAGAGTCACACGGGATGCTGATGGCGGTCGATGGAGTGGAAGATGCGGAAGGTAAGCGAAGGCCGGTTTTCCTTGTTCCTGAAGATCCGGTAGATGCTGGTGCTAGGGTTCGCTAGCGTATGATGCAGTTTCTTGATCCGGAGTTTCTAATACGTTCACTCGGATTGTTTGGAGTTTTTGCTATCATTTTTGCAGAGACAGGTTTTCCGGCTGGGTTTTTTCTGCCCGGAGACACCTTGCTTTTAGCAACAGGAGTTTTGGCGGCACAAGGCGCATTTTCGCTTTGGGCAGCTATAGTTTGCATTTTTTTTGCCGGCGCGCTTGGCTATATAGTTGGCTATGCCATCGGCAAGCGCGCCGGCATCTCGTTGTTTACACGCAAAAACTCTTTCTTTTTTAAAAGGGAGTATATAGCCAAAGCGGAGCATTTTTATGAAAAGCATGGAGCAAAAACTATTTTTTTTGCAAGGTTTATACCGATTATTCGCACATTTGCTCCGACTGTGGCTGGGATAGGACAGATGAAGTACAGCAAGTTTTCTTTTTTTAATATTTCCGGCGCAGCATTTTGGGCAGTACTTATACCTTCTGTTGGATACTTTTTTGGGTCACGGATACCAAATATAGAGAAATATATTGCACCGACAGTTCTTATCGTTATCTTGCTTTCTTTCGGGTCAGTACTTGTGCAGTTTTTACGCGAGAAATATAGAAAATCCTCTTCACCAGAAGTTTGATCTGTCGTATACTATAGAAGATGAAAGTAGAACCTTATCGTTTCCCAAAAATCCGAACATGGTTTGGCCCATCTTCTTTTTCTGCATTGCATATCTCGCGCGAATATTTGTATTTTATCAAATTGAAGCGCAACTCTTACGACTTGGAATACGACAGCCACATGAAAATACGCATCCATCTCGGCGCTATCAGCCGTGCCGGAATTCAAAATGAAAACCAGCTCAGAAATGCTTTAGAAGAAATGAAAAAAAAGGTTGGCAAGCACCGTGTGGTGTTGGTAATACCTGCTTCATCAGAAATCTCCGGTTACAGCTTGCGTGAAGTTAAAAGAGAGAAAGATGTATACAGAAAAATAGTTGCTCAATCAGGCTTTGGTGTGTCACAAGTACTTTACGAAGAAGAAGCGTTGCGCGCAAAGCTTACGCTGGAGAGGCGCAATGCGCCAGAGATTTTTGTCCACATAGGCGCAAGGGAGGCAAATATATCGCTAGTTTCTAAAGGCGCAGCGGTTTATTCAAAACCATCAGCTTTTGGTGGAGAGCTTCTTGCGCTTGCTATTGCAAAAACTTTTGGCATAAGCGAACACGACGGGGAAGTTATAAAAAATGAAAAAGGCATGAAGTCAGGTGCGGATGGAAGAGTTGTTTCTATCATCGGTCAAGCATCTCACATATTGAAGGATGACATAGAGAGGGCGGCAGTATCTTGGCATGAGCAGATGAAAAAAGTTTCCGGATTGCGCGAGGCCGTATCAAACCTTACTCTTGCCGGCTCTGAGAGTATGCTTCCAGGGCTTGAAGACTACCTTTCTCATGCACTCCGAATGCGTGTAGAGTATATGGATGTGTGGAATGGAGTTTTGGACACAGAGACACATTTACCAGCACTTTCGCGCAAAGAATCATTGGACTATGCTTACGCAATAGGTGGAGTATTCTCTAGTTTATAATCGCGGTGTCCCCGAGAGGAATCGAACCTCTATTAAGAGCTTAGAAGTCTCCTGTTCTATCCATTGAACTACGGGGACGAAGGTGCGCGGTGAGGGACTTGAACCCCCGACCTTCCCGGTGTAAACGGGTTGCTCTACCAACTGAGCTAACCGCGCAACAAAACAAGAATAACTCATTTTTCTGTATTTATCAAGTTTTATGCCATCAATCTTTTGCTCGTGATACAATGTCATCACTTATATATTATGAAGCTATCGTATATAGATTTACAAAAGAGTTTAAGGAGTGTTGCCGATTTTCCTAGAGCCGATTTTTTAATGAGATTTTTTAAGACAGGAAAAGGGCAATATGCTGAAGGTGACAAATTTCTCGGAATGACTGTGCCTTTGGTTCGTAAGATTGTTCGACCATATAAGACTCTGCCTATTACAGAGGTAGAAGAATTACTGAATTCACCTTGGCACGAAGAAAGATTTTCTGCTCTTATAATAATGATTGCTCAATTTAAAAATGGTACACCTAGAGTACAAAAACAGATTTTTAATATGTATCTTGCAAATACTAAAAATGTAAACAATTGGGACTTAGTAGATGTTTCAGCTGAACACATAGTTGGTCAATACCTTGCAAACAAGCCAAAACAAATTTTATATAAACTAGCAAAATCAAAAAAACTTTTTGAAAGGAGGATTGCAATAGTTTCAACTTTTCATTATATAAAGCTTGGTAATCTAAAAGATACTTTTAAAATCTCAGATATTTTATTGAATGATAAAGAGGATTTAATCCAAAAAGCTGTTGGTTGGATGTTGCGCGAAGCTGGTAAAAGAGTTTCAAAAAGTGAACTGGTTTTATATCTTGCCCCTAGATACAAACGTATGCCTCGCACCATGCTTAGATATTCCATAGAGCGATTTTTACCAGAAGAACGCAAAAGATATTTGAAAGGTGAAGTATAATATAAAATACAAAAAGCACTCTTTAAAGAGTACTTTTTGTATTTTTACCAAGTTTAGTTTTCGCGATAAGAATTCAAAATCTCTCTTTTTTCTTCGGGTGTTTTGTCTGTAACATCAACAACTGTCCCATCTGGCAAAGTCATCATTTCCTTCGAACCTTTATTAGTTTCTTCTTCTTGTGTTGCTTGTTGAGCAATATTACCCTCAGAATTCATATTATTTTCCATATTCTCCATAAAATTATATTATTACTTGACTTATAATGTTTTTTATGCTATCATAGTGCAAACTAAAAGTCAATAAACATATGGGTAAAAGTTGTATTGAAATGGAGATTTCGGGCAAAATATGCCCAAACCATTTTGAACTATTAAACGAACGAAAGCCTGAGATCATCTCGGCAAAACATCTAAGGTTGCATATCAACTCTCCGGGGGGTGATGGAAATGCTGCGATTAAAATCGTTGGACTCCTTTATGAATTAAGGATGGACCACTGGGTCATGCTGGAAACTCATGGCGAGCAATATGTCGCGTCCGCTGGGCTACTGGTATATTTCCAAGCAATGAGAAGTCTCAGAACTCTGGATCCGGAATGCAAGGTTATCATAGACCTGCCATACAAAGCTGTAGAAAAGGGAATTTTGCTTGGCTATGCTGAAACAGGACGTTTCCTGGACAGTCTGCAAAAAGAAAATGAAATTCTGATTGCTGCCAGAAGTGAGTGGGCGCAAATATTTGCTGATCACACAAAACTGTCTGTTGATGAGATCATAAAATATGACAGGTCCGGCCAAGAAATAAGTGCAGAAGAAGCGCTTAACTACAATTTCTGCTCGAAGTTAGTAAAAAGCTCGGTAAAAGTTTAATGAAAAAATGGAGAAAGCCGCCAAGGACATGGCGGCTTTATGTTTACTTTTATTTTTTATCAGATATTATGCACCATATGATACCTGTTATCTACGAAGACAAAGATGTGCTAGTTTTGGACAAGCCAGCCGGGCTTTTGGTGCATGACGATGGGCGCAATGCCCTACACAGTGCCGGGGAAGACACTCTTGCTGACATAGTACTTGCAGAGTATCCTAGGATGAAAAATGTCGGCGAGCCGCTGGAGGTACTTGATCCAAAGACCAACAAAAAGGTGAAAATATACCGCCCAGGGATAGTGCACAGGTTAGACAAAGAAACTTCCGGAGTTATTATCCTTGCCAAAAATAAAAAAAGCTTTGAGTTTTTGAAGCAGTCTTTCAAAGACAGAACTGTGCGCAAACTTTACCACGCGCTTGTTTGGGGCAACATAAAAGATGACGACGGGTCTGTAAATGTGCCGATAGGCAGAAGCAAAAAAGACTTCCGTAAATGGCTTGCCGGGCGCGGTACGCGCGGGGAGCTTCGTGACGCACTGACTTATTATAGAGTACACAAAAGAGGGGAAATAGACGGGGAAAAATGCACATATTTGCACGTTTTCCCAAAGACTGGCCGCACGCACCAGATACGCGTACATATGAAGTATCTTAATCATCCAGTGGTTTGTGATGCTTTGTATGGCACAAAGGATATTTGCCCAAAAAGTGTAGGCAGGCTTGCTTTGCATGCTTTTTCCCTAGAGCTTGTGTTGCCGTCTGGAAAGGAAAAACGCTTTGAATCTGCGTTGCCGGCGTTCTTTACTAAAGCGCTTGCGTAGGCACGAAATCTATGCTAAAGTCGTAGAACATATATGCAAACAACAACTATTAAATTCACACCCGTGGACGTGGACTCTCGCAAGAAAATGGATATAAAATCCGGGGATACTATCCGTGTTTGGTCTAAAATTATAGAAAAAGGCAAGACACGCTTGCAGGCTTTTGAGGGCTTGGTCTTGGCACGCAAGCATGGCACAGAGCCCGGGGCTACTATTACAGTTCGCAAAGTTTCTGGTGGTGTAGGTGTGGAGCGTATTTTCCCGCTTTTTTCTCCAAACATTGACAGGGTAGAGTTAGTTAAGAAATCTCGTGCTCGCCGCAGCAAGCTGTACTACATTCGCGAAAAAGCTGCCCGTGATGTCCGCCGCAAGATGAAGTCTTCTGTTGTTACTCAAACAGAAGAAACAGAAGTTGAAGCTCCAGAGGTTGCAGAAAATTCTAATGAATAAAAAGAGCTCCTCCCAGCGCCGCTGGGAGGAGTCTCTAATTGCGCAGGTGGCGAAACTGGTAGACGCACTACCTTGAGGTGGTAGCACTCGCAAGGGTATGGGAGTTCAAATCTCCCCCTGCGCACCAATACGGAAATGAGAAGCTCTGAACATTTTTTTAGATACCCTGTCTTCTTTATCGTAATTATTTTTCTTTTGGTAAGACTATCGTGTATCCGCCACCATTTGGGTTAAGGTATGATTCTATGTACTCTGGAGTATATATATTCTTTGGATTACGATTGTCTGGATCTTGAACTACAACTTCTTCATTTGTCCATGACAAAATAATAACACCGTGAGATTGTTTATTTGTTCCAAAGCCTGGTTTCACGCCTACTAATACAGGATACCCACTTTGTACTATTTCAGCGAGTTTTTTACCATACACAGTGTTTTTGAAAAATGCTTCCTCTTTTTCTGAGTTTAGATATCCAGCCTGTTTCATTTTTTCTATATCTGGTTCTACGCCCTCTCTCCATGACACAATTTCCATACCATAAAGATTACGTAGTTTTTGTGCAAGGTTTGGTCTTATCCATCCACGTTCCATATCAAAATCCGTCCAGTCTAGATTGTTTATGTATGTTTGGTAGTTCTTTACAGCTTCTGCTCCGTCAAAATATCCTTCTTCTGCTCCAAGCATAAAAAGGCATGCTGGAACACATGTGCGTAATGCACGAAATTCTATTTGTTCTTTTGTAATATTTTTTTCGCCTTCATAATCTTGCTGGTATATTGGCGTAGCAAGCTCTCGTCTGCCTTCAGGGTTCATTTTCATTGCCACAGTATATCAAAAATATTCCATGGTCCATAGATCTTTATTTTCTTTTGTATAAAACTCTGTGTTAATATGTAAGCATGTTTAAGGGACACTCTAGAAGAAAGTCTATTGTTATGCTTCTCGGTATTTTTGTTGCGCTTTTTGTATTGAATTATATTTTCGTCTCGCGCCACAACAAAGAAGCTGCAAAGCATGTAGACCTTCCAGCATCTTTTCCTTCCGATGCTTCTGGTCCATGGCAAAGCTACATCTGGCAGGGCAAGCTTTTTGGATATCCAAACAGTTGGACTTTAGAAGAAAATCGCGCTACATCTGATACCAAGAGCCAAGTTGTTTCTTTCACCCTTTCTCCAAAAGAAAAGAAAAATCAAGACGACTTTATTGTGGTTGGCGGCGGGGAGCCTTGCAGTAACATTCGCGCTTCACTTTGCATAGGACAAGAGCCTGTTTATACAAACAGCAAAGACTCTGATGTGCTTATAATATATAACACCATCATCCGTCATATCTCTGAAGTAAAATCTGCAAAATAGCTTTCATGAAAAATTTATCAAAGAAAAGGTGTGCTGCGTGCGATAAGGAAACTCTGCTTGTTTCTGCGGAAGATGTGCAGGCATATCTTGACCTAATGCCAAGCTGGCATCTGACAGAGGGCGGAAAGTCTATAGAGCGGGTTTATACATTCAAAAATTTTGTTGAAAACATGCATTTTGTAGACTCGGCGGCAGATATCGCTGAAGAAGAAGGTCACCACCCGGACATGCATATATTTTATGACAAACTTCGCATTGAAATTTATACTCACGCTATAGGCAGCTTGTCAGAGGCAGACTTCGTACTCGCTTCAAAGATAGAAACCTTGCATGAGAATATGCACAGCATCTAAGCGCGCTTTTTCTTTTTTACTTGTAGCAGTATAATGAAGTTATGATTCGTGTAGGAGTGATGCGTGGTGGCATGAGCGACGAGTACGAAGTTTCTTTGCGCACTGGTGCGCAGGTGCTCGAAGCCATATCAAGACTTCCGCAAGACAAATACAAAGCGCTAGATATGCTTGTAACCAGAAATGGCGACTGGCATTTGAACGGCTTGCCTGTAACATTGGAGAAGCTGAAGGAAAGCGTGGACATAGTATGGAACGCCCTTCATGGCGGCTCGGGAGAAGACGGTACTTTGGCGAGCTTCTTGCATAGGAACGGCATACCATACACAGGTAGCCACGCATTTCCGTCCGCACTAGCAATGGAGAAAAATCTTGCAAAGAAAAAAGTAAAAATGCACGGCATAAAAGTGCCACAGGACTACATTGTAAACCCATACGACACAGCAAGTGGTATTTCTATTTCAGATTATGCAACAGAGCAGGCAGGATATGTCTTTCGCTCCACGCCTCCGCCTTGGATAGTGAAGCCTGTTTCCGGTGGATCATCTCTTGGCATAGTGCTTGCTCGGACATTGCCAGAGCTTGGCAGAGCCATATCCAAAGCATTGTCGTATGGAGACGCGCTCATCGTAGAAGAATTTATAGAAGGCAAGGAGGCAACAGCTGGGGTAGTAGAAGGTCTGCGCGGAGAGGAGTTGTATGCTTTGGTCCCTATAGAGATATTGAAAGACAAAAAGGAAATGTACGATTATTTTCAGAAATACTCTCTGTCTGGGCGAACAGTTGTCGGCGGCAGTTTTACTGCCAGAGAAAAAGAAATGCTTCAAGTTCTGGCGCGTAGTGTGCACCAGCTGCTTGGCTTACGTCACTATTCACGCAGCGACTTTGTAATAAATCCGCGCGGTGAAGTGTACTTTATAGAAGTGAATTCTTTGCCTGGACTTACAGAGCACTCGTTGGTGCCGCAAGCTCTTTCTGCGGTTGGTGTGTCTATGTCGCAGTTTGTAGAACATGTGCTCGACCAAGCGGTGTCTGAGTACAGCGTAGTATAGGTTGCTTTTTGCTTCTACATAAGGTAAAATCTGACTGTTTTTATTTGGGCCCTTAGCTTAGTTGGTACCCGCCCGAACGTGCGTTCGGCACGGGCGGGGAGCGCCTCTTTTGCAAAATGTATACAGTTTATGTCTTAAGAGATAAAAATGGTAAGTTATATAAAGGCATGACAAGCAATTTGCGCAAGCGGCTGCATGACCACAAGTCTGGACATACCGTGACAACTAGCAAGATGTCCGAGATAAAAGTTGTGTACACAGAGGAATTTGCAGATTTCCAAGAGGCGCGAAAAAGAGAATTGTATTTCAAAACTGCTGCTGGGCGAAGATATTTAAAACACAAGATTGGGCCCTTAGCTTAGTTGGTAGAGCGCCTCTTTTGCAAAGAGGAGGTCAGCGGTTCGAATCCGCTAGGGTCCACCCAAAGAAACATCAGCCAAATTAGAAATGCGGAGCGGATTTTTGGAACAAAAATCCGCGCTGTGTGTCCCGCTTCCGCCCTTTGCGGAAGCGACA
>JBDHUR010000009.1:0-20909 GCA_039809265.1 Minisyncoccia bacterium | reverse complement strand
CCGCATTTTTGAATTCGCCGGATTCGGAAAACGAGGGCGCGGCGGAATTCCCCCCACACCCCCCTTCCGCCGCGCCCGAGCGTGAAAGCCCCGCCGTCCTGCCCGAATACTTGGAGGGCAGAACCCCGCACACACTTTTTGCTTTTCCTTTTTTGAATACCCCCGCCGAGAAAATTTTGGAAAGCGGAAAAAAGTGTGTGCGAGGTTGCCGCCGAGTCCG
The DNA here is from genome assembly GCA_039809265.1 of Minisyncoccia bacterium. Lineage (GTDB taxonomy): Bacteria > Patescibacteriota > Minisyncoccia > Phycocordibacterales > UBA9973 > JBDHUR01. The sequence goes on along the minus strand of JBDHUR010000009.1, from coordinate 20,689 downwards.
CGAGGCGGCAGGCGGCGGGGCGTTGGTTCGTTCAGCAATTCTTGATAAAATGAGTTCTAGCCGTGTTGTAAAGACACACTGTGACACTCGGCTCGAACTGACTAGCAAAAAAATAAAAAATATGTTAATTTTATTTAGTTAGCAAAAAAAATGTTTGCCCTGTTAGCTCAGCTGGTAGAGCAGCTCCCTCTTAAGGAGATGGTCGGGGGTTCGATCCCCTCACGGGGCACAATGCTGGAGTGGCGGAATTGGTATACGCGCTAGTCTTAGGAACTAGTGCCGCAAGGCTTAAGGGTTCAAGTCCCTTCTCCAGCACTTTCAAAAATAGCCCGCAAATACGGGCTATTTTGGTGGGTGTTTAAAGATTTTTAAACACCCTGCCCTACTTGACTTTTTGTAGCTTTTATGATATGATACAGGGGAAATAAGTTAAAAATAAAACAATATAAACACACAGAAATTATGGGTACAATCTTATCTATCATCGCACTTGCTGCGATATTCCGCGGGGTATTTTACCTCGTTGAACTCGCATTCTTTGACTGGATCCGCAAGGAAGCCAGATCAAAGGAAAGCCGATTTGTTATCATGCCGAAAGAAAAGCGTATCATCCAACGCCTGGACGGAGACACTTTTGACAAGTTCTTCTACAACGCTACAGATGAATGCTTTGAATGCCAAACCAGATCTCACAGAATATACGCGACTGAAAGAGAAAAATGGGAAATCATCAAAGGCGATCACAATATCGCAAACGAGATGAACTGGTGGCAAGAATACATCTACAAAAACACTGGCGCATGGTGGTTTCAAAAGTTAAATATGAAATCATCTGTTTCAGAAAGAACAGTAGATGTCGGCAAATACATTGCCCCAAACAAAGCTGAAGATGAAGCCAAGATAGAAAAGTTGCAAGACAACAAGACTATCTACCTTTTCCGCACATGGGAAGAGTACAGCTTCAAGATCACAGGAGCAGAAGACATTACAGGCAACCCTGTAACAGTCTTTGTCACACTGCTTGGCAGAGTGCAGAACCCCTACATCGCTGAAGTGGAAACCAAAAACTGGGATACACTTTTTGGCGCAAAAGTAAGGGATGCAAGTATTCCAATCATCCACGAATCTTATTTCTACAAAGAAGCTCCGATCGCTCCGGAAAAAGCCAAAAGCTTGGAACCTGAAAAATTGGAGAAAAAAAGAAATGAAAGTAAGAATGAAATCTCTGAAAAGATCAAAGAAGCGCTGAAAGCGGTATTCGTAGGAAATGACAAGCATATCCAAAATGGTGGCTTTTCATTTGATGAAGTTCTTATCCAAGACATTGTCATGGAGAACAAGGACATAATAACTGCGATAGCCAAAACTGTAGTTTCAGAGGAAGAGAAAAAGCAAGCATTCAACAAAGCCGAAGGCGAAGCTGCTCTAAAAGGAAAAGTCGGTGACGAAGAGACAAGAATTCGCAGAGAGAGACTTAAAGATATGGGGGAAAATCTTGATGCTGCACGCTTGATAGCAATGGAAAATGCTTTCAACGGAGCCGAGGCCATATCACTGGGCAATGGAGCTGGTATGTTCTTCAACTATCCGGTGAAGAACGAAGGCAAACGCAGACAGCACAAACATGCTGCCGCAAAACAAACACCGGATAAAAGTCAAACAACACAAACACAAGACGATGATGAACAAGAAGATTAGTAAAAGATCATGGACCGTAGAGATACTATGTCTCCTCGCAGCCGCTCTCATAGTACTTTGGATTGCACCAAGCATTGGAAGCATTTCTTCCCTGCTAGGCACGATAGTCAAATGGGCTATAGGACTTGTAGTACTTGCCGTACTTGTATGGGTAGCATACCTTTTCATAAACAAAAAGGGATACTTTGCCCACAAAGATACTGGCAATACTGCGGAAAAAGCTGTTGATAAGACAGAAGAAACACAAAAGAAAGCAGCGGACAAGCACGAAGAAAAACATGCAGGCGGACACAGCGACCACAATCGCGGTCCGAAGATTGCAGGATATACGCTTTGGACACTGTTTACGATAGTGGCACTATTTGTCTTGGTAGCACTGTGGCCAACTTTGGTAGAGATATTCTCCAACAAAGTCAAAGTAACACCCAACAACTATTCCTCAAAGATACTGCTTGTATCTGGTGGAAAAGGGTATTACACAAGTATACATTTGGACGAAGGAGAAAAAGTCTACTTGGCTTACTACAACTATAATCCTCTATACAAAAGAGACGTACCTACAGGTGAAGTATTGGTAAGATGGGGAGATAAAATTGACATCCCTCCTGCTCTATACTACCGCTTGAAGTCCGCAAATGGCGAAAGCTTTTTTGTGGATTACACACAAGAAGAAGTGCTGAAATAGCGCTCTGTAATTACAGAGCCCTGCAAAAGCTATAGCTTTTGCAGGGCTCTTTTTATTTCCCATGTCCTAAACATTACTGTAGATCTAGCTGTACATCTCCGCCATGACTATTGTCCTTTATATACTTGTCAGCACCAATGGTGTTCGTAATGATAGACATGATAGTAAACACCGCCATCATGATAAACATGCCCACTACACCCCAGAGCATATGGCTCTTGCCTTGCGTACGCTTTTCCTGGTTTTCTGTGTTGGAGAGGAACTCAACAACTCCATATAAGAAGTATGCTAAAGCAGCAGCAAATGCCAAGACTATGATAGGGTTGATGATAACTCTGTTCACCTTACCGACTAGAGCATCAACATCCGCGTATGCAATTGGAATAATGAACGGGTTGAGCATGACAAAAGTAACTCAGTAATTATTGACAGAAATTCCCATTTGCATCTAGTGTACCTGGAATACAAGGTATGTCATTTTGATCTATCTGGTTAGTGTCGCTAATACCGAAAGTATTTTTTATAACAGCTACAAGTCCCCAAATAGAAACTATAACAAACAAACCGATGATACCAGATATCATAGTACTGCGAGCTTGCGTCTGAGCCTCTTCGTCCTTGGCTGTTACATACTTGATAACACCCCAGATGAAGTAAAGTACTCCAGCTGCTATAGCAAGTGGAATAAGTATATTTATTATCCGACTTATGACACCCAAAATACTGAAGGCATCTGTGCCGTTATTAGATGGATTACTCTGCGCGAGCGCCGCGACTGGCGCCAGAAACGCAACTAAAGCAATAATAGATTTCTTCATAAATAAATGATTTATAAAATAATAATTTGACCTTTTAATAATAAACTATACAAGCATTGTATAATGCCGGCATGCCAAACGCAATACTACTGCGCCTGGAGCTGTGGAATAAAGCTCTTGACGCCAAATGTGTTTGTTAGCACTCTCACCAGTCCCCACACAGACACCATGACAAACAATGCAAGTATTCCATACACCATGAAGTCTCTGCCCTGCTTGCGTTTCTCTTCGTTGTCCGCGTTAGCTATGAATTGTACCACCCCCCAGATGAACACAAGTATAGCCACAGCAAAGAGGAGCGGGACTATGGCGCGAGAGATAAGGCAGATGAACAGGTTCACAAGTGAGGCCAAGTCGGTTATGTTGTTGCTGCAAGCACCGCTGGCAGCCAAAGCGCTGAACGGCGCAAGCGATGCGAGTACTGTGTATATTTTTATAAATCTTTGCATATTATTGAAGTTGTTTTACCGTATCACCCAAAGCTTGCGCCAGCACCCATGATCCAAGCAGTATGGCAGCACCAAGCAAAGTATAACCGAAAGTTTTCTTCGCGTCACCAAGCTTCTCGCTGTTACCGCGAGCAGTCACAAAGAGAAAGCCAGAATAAATAATAAAGAGCGCAACCACAGGTATGCCTATAGTCAGTACTATATCCAAAATCTTTTTTATAAAAGACCCTATGTCGTTCACACCAGATAGCGGGTTTTGAAGTTCAAATCCGTTTTGTCCAGAAGTACCTGTATCTGTCAGGCTTCCGGAGCTGGCGGGCGGGCCGCCAGCATCCGCGCCAGCTGGAGGGCCTCCGGCATTGTTTTGAGCAAATACGTTTTTATAAATAGATAAAGAGGCAATCAAGGCTGTAGCCAGGGGAAAAACAGCAAATACTACAAACTTATTTATACTTTGCCAGAGTTTTGTTTTCATAAAAATATTATATCACAATTATTGGCTGTCCAAATAAAATGTATCGTATTCAGAAGAAACTCCCAGTCCAAGCATGATGGTCTTTACTATCAGCCACGCAGCCAGCGCTATAATGAAGCCTATCAAAACTTTCTTAAAAAGCCCTTTAGCCTTCTCTATCTGGCTGCCAGACCCGCCGGAAGACATGTAAAGCCAGCCAGCATAAGCAAATATGATAGCTGCGAGCGGCATAGCCAAGTCAAAAAGCAAAAAAGATATGAATGCGTTTATCTGCTTCATGAGCCAGCCAAAGTCACAAGGGTCTTTGAAAGCCACAAAGTTGCCTTTGCTGTCTTTTATAGTTTCCTCATTGCAGCCGATAAAGAGCTTGGCTTCCGCAAGCCGTGGTGCGACAAGTACTGCCGATTGCGAAAGTATAGCTACTGGAACCAAAAGCGAAACCAAAAGTGTAAGTGTTTTCTTCATATTAGTAGGTTGTTCTTTGTAAAAGTAAATTGAGCTTTGTATTAAGCGCAGATACGGCTGTATCTGGTGTATACAAACCAGAATTTATGCCGTTTATAATATCCTGCCAAATCAAGTCTGTACTTTCGTCATTTGGATCTAGCCATCCGCGAGCAGTCAGTCCAGCTCTGTATACTACTGGTGCATAGTATGTAGAAGGTGTTTGCGTCAGCAAGTCCCTCCTAGCCGGCACAGAAGTATCCCCAGAAAGAGAGAGGTTGGACACATAGCTTGAAAGGAAATCACGAGAAGACATGAGACTCGCTGCTATTATGGCTGTGTTCAAGTTGCGAGAAGATTTCAAGATAGATATGCCGGTCAGCCTGCCGAAAGTTATCGGGTCCGTGGCATCCTTCCACTGAAGTATTGGGGATATATCAAAATTTAGATTTGGATTGCGGCCTTGTATAGTAAAAAGCTCGCTGGCATAGCCGAAATATACAGCTAGCTTGCCTGCTATGAACTGGTCGCGCGAACTTGCAAAACTCTTGTTCCAAGTGTAGTTCTCGCTAGTAGGATTTGCAAAAGAAGTATAGAAAGTAAGCATCTCCGTTACAGGATTCCTGGAGCCAGAACTCTGCATAACAAGGCTTGTAGTCTTGCCGCTGGAAGCGGACACTATGCTGTTTTGCTTTTGGAGCATAAGTAATGCAGAGATGTCTTTGGCATTTACAACATTGTTGTATTCACCAAGAGCAACAGTGTTCTGACTTATGAGCCCGCTGGCATCTTTCTTGGTCAAATACGGTACTAGAGAAACGAGCTCTTCCCAAGTTGTCGGCGGTTTTGCTAGACCAGCATTTTCAAATATCGCACGATTGTAATACATAACCATAGGGTCAACAGTCATCGGAAATGCCATGACACCACGCGATGACAAAAAAAGATTTGCTTCGGTTATGTATGTATCACGAAAAGTTCTCTCTGGATAAGTAGTGAAAGGTATAGGATAAATCTTGTCCGAGTAACGAAGTATAGAATCAGTTGGCACCATTATCATGTCCGGCCCAATACCAGAGGCAAGTGCTTCTATAAGCTCGGTATTAAATGTTGCTGGATTTTTCTCCACATAGCTGACAGTAAAAGTCTTGTTGGTTTCATTAAAATTTGAAATCTGCTGAGATATAGCTGATCGCTTGACTGTACCCCACAAAACTACAGTGCCGGAGGCACCCGTCACCCCGTCTTTTTCTTTCTGACCTATAGGTATAAGCCCAGAAAAAACCAATACGCCCAAAACCAAGCCTACGCCAAATATAATAGCAATGACTGTGGGAAAGTTTTTCATAAATTCTTTTTCAAAATTATCCCGTAATGATGCGCTCCGGCAGAAATATCTTTCTCCAATTCAAATCCATGTGGAGCAAAAAGCGCAACAGCTTTGTCTTTAGGTATTAGAGCATCACCCTTTGGCCCCATACCGCCAAACGAATCCGACCAGTCTATGAGTAGTATCCTGCCTGTTGGCTTCAAAATACGCTTGACCTCCAAAGCAAATATCGGCTTGTCTTCCACTTGAAAAAGCACGTTGGATATAATGACAGCGTCCATAGACCGGTCACGGAGCTTTGTCCCACCGAGCTTTTCTATATTTGCCCAAATGATGTCTACATTGTGCAGATGCGCTTTCTCAGCTTCGTGCTTTACCCTTGTCAGCAAGTCTTTCTGCACTTCCAGTGCATGCACCCTTCCCTTGTCGCCGACCTTACGCGCAGCAGCTACAGTATAAAAACCCGAGCCAGCACCAAGGTCAGCAACTTGGTCGCCTTCTTTCAGCTCAAACTGCGAAATATTACTTTCTGGGTCAGCAAACATATCTCAATTATAACTTTTTATTTGCCGATTGCTATATAAAGTTGTGAATTCAGAGATTTTAGAGACAAGTCAGAGAGGCGATGGAGTCTCCTGCGCGAAGCTTCATTATAGTTACACCTTGTGTTTGTCTGCCCAAAGACGGTATTGTAGCAAGTTCTACTTTTATAACTTGACCCTTTTTAGAGATTGCGATAAGCTCACCTTCTTCGCCTACGATTTTGCCTATGATGAGCTTGCCAGTTTTGGGTGTAACTTTTGCAGTCTTTACACCAGAGCCGCCGCGTTTTTGCGCTTTGTATTCTTTTACAGAAGTTTTCTTGCCCAGACCATTCTCACTCATTGTCAGGAAGTATGGGGTTTCGCCTTTTTTTACCAGCTCTACGCCAATGACAGAGTCCCCCTTGCCAAGCTTGATAGCCCGCACACCGCCGGCAGCGCGGCCCATTTCACGTATATCACCTTCTTTGAAGCGTATAGACTGGCCAAGAGTCGTTCCCAGAATAACATCATCGCCTTTCTCCAAGAGCAACGCTGAACGCAAAGTGTCCCCCTTGTCTAGCTTTATCGCAATAAGTCCGCTTCTTCGCACATCTTTGAAGCTTTCCGCAGACATTTTCTTGCCGACACCCTGCTCTGTGACGAGCATAAGGGATAATCCTGTTTTAGCTTTAGTATCCTTTGGCATAGGTAGGATGGACTGAACTTTTTCATCTGCTCCCAGAGAAAGGAAGTTCATAACTGACTTGCCTTTTGTTGCGCGACGGCCCTCTGGTATGTCATACATCTTTATCTGGTAAGCCTTGCCAAGATTTGTAAAGAAAAGGAGGTCACTGTGAGTGTTAGCAGTAACGAGCATTGTGACAAAATCTTCTTCTTTGGTTTCCAAATCTATCACACCCACACCGCCGCGCTTTTGAGTGCGATACTCGGCAGGATCAGTACGTTTTACATAACCGCCCTGAGTAAAAACAAGCACGGACTCTTTTTCTGGTATCAAGTCTTCCACATTTATAGCTTTGACTCCGCCTTTGATAACCTTGGTACGGCGTTCGTCTGCATATTTTTCTTTTATCTCTCCCAATTCTGTAGAAATAACTTTCAATATCTTTTTTGGGCTTGCCAACAATGCCTCCAGCTCTGCTATAAGGTCTTGCTTTTCTTTCAACTCAAGCTCTACATTTTTGCGTTCCAATCCGGCAAGCTTCTGCAAACGCATCTCAAGAATAGCTGCCGCCTGTAAATCTGAAAACTTGAACTCTTTCATCAAATTCAATTTTGCGACAGCAGTGTCCTTTGAAGCTCGGATAACAGTGATAACACGGTCTATATGGTCTAGTGCTTTCTTTAATCCAAGCAATATATGCTCTCGCTCGCGAGCCTTGCGCAAGTCGTATTCTGAACGACGAGTAACAATGTTTTGCCTGTGCACTACAAACTCGGAAAGGATAGACTTCAAAGAAAGCGTCTGTGGTACTCCGTCTACCAGAGCCACAACGTTGTAGTGAAAAGCCTGCTCAAGCTGGGTATGCTTGTAGATATAGTTCAAAACTTTCTGCGGCATAACGCCGTTTTTCAGATCTATAACTATGCGTATGTCCTTGGTGGATTCATCCCGCAAACCTTTTACGCCTTCCAGCTTTTTTTCTTGCACCAGCTCGGCGATAGACTCTATAAGTGTAGACTTGTTCACGCGGTAAGGTATGGAGGTAATGATGATCTGTGCAACACCGGACTTTTGCTCCACAATCTCGGCTTCACCGCGAGTTACTACTCCGCCGCGGCCGGTAGTGTAGGCATGCATCATATCTTTTTCTCCATAAACAATACCGCCAGTCGGAAAATCTGGACCTTTGATGAACTGCAGCAAGTCTTCTGTGGTAGCATCTTTGTTTTCTATCAGGTGTAAAGTAGCGTCTATAACTTCCCCCAAGTTGTGAGAAGGAATATTTGTCGCCATACCTACAGCAATACCAAGAGTACCATTTAAAAGTAAGCTCGGAACAGCGGAAGGCAGAACTGCGGGCTCTTTGCGCGTAGCGTCGTAGTTTGGACGGAAATCTACAGTTTCTTTTTCCAAATCACGCAAATATTCAGCTGAGATTTTAGACATCTTGGCTTCTGTATAACGCATAGCTGCTGGAGAGTCTCCGTCTATAGAGCCAAAGTTTCCCTGCCCCAAGATAAGCGGATAACGTGTAGAAAAATCTTGCGTCAAGTTTACCATCGAGTCATACACAGCCGAGTCTCCATGCGGATGATACTTACCAAGCACATCTCCAACCACAGTAGCTGATTTGCGGAATTTTACAGATGAAGTTAGCCCCATTTCATGCATTGCATAAAGTATGCGACGATGTACAGGTTTCAGGCCGTCGCGGACATCGGGCAGTGCACGAGAGACGATAACAGACATAGCGTATGAAAGATATGACTCTTTCATCTCTGTCACGATATTCGTAGGTAGGATACCACCAGAGCGAGGGGCTTCGGCTTCCGGTTGGTTTTTAGACTGTTTTGCCATGTGCTAAGTATACTCCTATCTTGGCTTTTTTCAAAATTAAAAAGACAGGAAAATTATTGCGCTGAGCTATCGGAAACACTAGGAGAAGATACGACCTGCAAAGGAACCAAACCTTGCTGTGGGTCAGATGCTGAACGCTTGTATGTAGTGGTACTTTGAAGTACATTTGCCGTCTGTTTTGCATTTTGTATCATAGATTTGAAAGTAGCAAAAGGACTTTTATGCTCTGTCTCGGCGGTACTTTGTGCTGCTGTCTGTACGCTTGCCAACTCGTATTTCAGCATCGTAGCCCAAAGGCCAACAATAACAGCCATGATAGACAATGTCATAACAAAAACCCATCGCCTCCTGTGGTGTTCTGGGCTACGCCTTATTTTATGGATGAGTTTTATCATATGCTTATTCTAGAATACACTTTCCAAAACCACAACATCGGACTCCATGCCATCCAAGTCTTTGCGCTTTAGCGTCAGCTTTTCTATAGCTTCTTTTTTTTCTTCGCCTGCTTCTTTTAGAAAAGTCTTCAGAGCATCTTTGCCATCATCATAGTCCATGGGTATGATAATGTGCGGCTCAAACGACGCAGCTAGGTTGTAAGCGTCTTTAGCATCTACCGTATGGGTGCCGGAAATCGGTACGAAAATGATATCTGGGCTACCAATAGCTTCCCTAGTATCTGCAGAAACTTTTGCTGTACCCAAGCAGCCCATGAAGCAAATGCTGATAGAGTCTACAGTCAGCATGTAAATAGTGTTTATATATTTTTTGCCATCTATTTCGGCTTCACTTATTGCACCTTTTATAAAAATGTCTTTGACTTCATAGTCTCCGGGGCCGCTGATGGCAAAAGGCACAGTACCAGCGTATTCTACAGCCTCAAAGCCATTGTAGTCTGCGTGGTTTGTAGTAGATAAAGCTATAGCTGACCCGAAATGCGGGGCTTTCGCTGAAAGTTTGGACTGCTTGGACACGGGGTTAAAAGCAATAACCATGTCGCCGTATTGCACCTTGAAAAATTGTTTGCCGAGATAAGTGATAACCATACCAGTATTATAGCATTTGGATTGAAAGAAACCAAAACTCACAAAATTCTTGTACATAAAAAAATAGCCGGCTGACATTGCTGTCAAACCGGCCATCCAAACTAACCCGAAAAGTTATTTCGTATTTTTCTTGAACATTGTGCCATACCAAGGCTGTTCTTTGTTTTTGTAAACCGGAGCGCGGCCTTTTTCTATCTTTCGTAATTCTGCAACATTTGTTTTGCTGCTAGATGGATTTACGACAGGCATGTCTGTGCCTTGGATAAGCTTTTCGGATTTTTCTTTCCGTGTGGTTTTTGATGAAAAGATACTTTTCTTGGACATAGTGAACTTGTGATTATTTGTTGTTTGAATAAATGAACTATAATTTAACTAGATTGTATCATATACTGGGATACTTTACAATAGTGCTTGCTTTTTAGGCCATTTTGTAGTAATATCTCGGCATTAGTAGTCGGAACCGCCCTTTGGGCGAAACCCGCTCGGAATAACCCTTTTGCGAGAGAAAACGCAAAACACCCGAGAGGATAGTCCGCACTGAACGCGTTTTGGTTTGCGGATTTTTTATTTAATTATGAACAAAGACGAAAAAACAATAAAAGATGTCGCCGAGCATGTAAGCGTAGCAAAGGCATTCTTGGATAAAAGTGAAATTCCTCCGCAGCTTGATATGTTGGTGGAAGGTCCTGTTATAGACATAAAGAAATCTTCTGTCTATATAGACCTTGCGCCGTTTGGCACAGGTATCATATATGGACGAGAGTTTATAAATGCAAAAGACATAATAAAGAAAGTAAACATGGGCGACGTGGTGAAAGCCAAAGTTGTGGATGTAGAAAACGAGGACGGATACATAGAACTTTCTTTGAAAGAAGCAAAGCAAGCATTGATCTGGAGCGATGCAGAGAAAGCTATAAAGAGCAAAACTATACTTGAAATACCTGTTAAAGAAGCAAACAAAGGCGGACTTATACTGGAATGGCAAGGCATACAAGGCTTCCTTCCTGCTTCGCAATTAAAGAGTGAGCACTACCCTCGCGTAGAAGACTCTGACAAAGATAAAATATTGAAAGAGCTAAAGAAGATAGTCGGCAAAAAGCTTTCTGTCATCATGATCAACGCGTTGCCAAAAGAAGGTAAACTTATCTTCTCTGAAAAAGACAACAATCCGGAGGAACGCCGAGAGATCATAGGTAAGTACTCTGTGGGAGACGAACTTAACTGTGAAGTTGCCGGCATCGTGGATTTTGGAGTATTCCTAAAGATAGAGGAAGGCTTGGAGGGCTTGGTACACATATCTGAGCTGGACTGGGGGCTGGTAGAAGACCCTCGCCTCATGTTCAAACTTGGCGACAAAGTACGCGCAAAGATAATAGAAATAAAAGACGGCAAGATTTCTCTTTCTATAAAAGCCTTGAAGGAAAACCCATGGAAAGAATTTGAGGGCAAGCTTACAAAAGGCGACATCATAAAAGGAGTAGTGATAAAATTCAACAAGCACGGAGCGCTGGTTTCCATAAAAGAAGGCGTAGCTGGACTTGTACACAACTCTTTGTTTGGTGGGGAAAGCAAACTTCGTGAGAAGCTAGAGCTTGGTAAAACATACAACTTCCAGATAACACTATTTGAACCAAAAGAGCAACGTATGACACTAGCGTACCTAGAAGACAAGAAGTAGAAAACTATTGCACTAAAAATCCCCTTCCGGGGATTTTTAGTGTCTCTTAACATATAATACTTTTTATGATAAGATGCTTCAAAATAAAAATCACATAATTATGAAAAGAGTCTTACTTATTATCCTATCCTTACTAGCCCATAGGGGATAAAAGTTATAGTCAAGATTGGCGCATTGTTACAGAAAGCGAATACAAAAGGCTACAATCTATAGGATCAGACTTTCTATTCAAAACTTATCAAGATAAACAAAATACATACTACTATTGGGTGGCAAAAAATATAGTTAAGACTCAAAGCAAGATGGGAGTTGAACCAAAAATTGAACAAGGGGATATTAAAATTCAAATTTATGGACATTTATCTACAAACTTACATTTCCCCCAAAAATCAGCTGGGGACACCTTTGTATTCAAAGAAGAACTTGCTGCTCAACTAGCCCTAGATTGCAAGTACGATAAGATACCCAGCAAGGTAAGTATAATAGCTAAAGATGACAGATATTCAGTTATTACAGATAATGAAAAAACGTATTTCATCTATAGAGAAGAAGCTATACTTATTGGATACACTCTTTTCATACCTAAAAAATATTATACCGAGCATCTTGAATTAAAAGTAAGATTTACATCTCTAAACGCTGAATACGAACTTGATGGTTTTGAAATCACAGTATATACACCATAGGGTAAAATGGTTGACCGAAACACAACTAAAATATTTTAGTTGTGTTTCTTTATTTATTAAACTCTGTCATTGCTTTTTCTTTTCCTTCTTTTGCGAGGACATTTAGCAAATCTTTGAATTTTAATTTTACCTCCTCTAGTTTTTTCATTTCAACCTTGGAAAATGCGCCGAGGACATTTGGCTTATGTAGTTTGCCGTCTTCCCCAACAATAGAAATACCTACGCGTAAACGCAGGAATTGTTTTGAACCAAGAACTGTGACGATAGACTTTATGCCATTGTGTCCTCCATCTCCTCTGTCATACGAAAGCCGGAGTGTTCCAAGAGGAAGGTCTATATCGTCTTGCACTACGAGCATAGTGTCGTTTGTTGCACCGAAATTTTTTAAAAGATGCGGTATTACTTGCCCTGAACTATTCATAAAAGTCTGTGGTTTTACAAAAATAAATTCTTTGCCTGAAACCTGTACCATACTGACATCGGCATTCATGTATTTATCTTCTGTCCAGTCGCTAGAAATGGCATCAAGAAGTATCCACGCTACATTGTGTCGTGTGTTTTTGTATTCCTCTCCAGGGTTTCCGAGGCCGATGACATGCATAACATATAGTTAACACACTTTTTTCTCTTGTGTCAACAAGATTGTTGTAGTAAAATTGTGGCATGGACAACGAAGAAAATAAAATACAAGCGATTAATCTTGGTGATCATACATACACAAAACCTAAAAAGGAAAATTCTTTTTGGGAAATTTTTAAGTTTGCACTGCTAGCACTAGTCATAGTGATCCCAATACGCACATTTGTAGCGCAGCCTTTTATAGTTTCCGGCAGCTCTATGGTTCCAACCTTTGAAAACAACGAATACTTGATAGTGGACGAGATCTCCTACCGTTTGCATCAGCCAGAGCGCGGAGATGTTATAGTCTTCCGATACCCAAATGACCCTTCAAAATTTTTCATAAAAAGAATTATCGGTCTACCAAGAGAAACACTTACGATAACTGGACAAAAGATTACCATAAAAAACAGCGCCCACCCAGAAGGATTAACACTAGAAGAGCCGTATGTAAAGAATGAATCCACAGACGAGCGCACAGTACAAATACCAGACGGACAATACTTTGTAATGGGAGACAACCGCTCTGCAAGCTCGGACTCGCGCGCATGGGGTACATTACCGCGCAAAAACATCATAGGACGAGCTTTCTTGCGCATATTGCCTGTAGCTGAAGCGTCTGTACTCCCAGGAGATTATAAACAAACAAACTAGTTCCCTATGACAAAAAAAGAAACAACCAAAAAGCCGTCAAAAAAAGAACCTCTGACTTCACTAAAAGGCATGCGAGACATAATGGATGAACAGTACTATGACTTCCAAGGTTTTTTTGAAAAAGCACAAGAGATCGCCGTGTACTACGGCTTCAAGCCTATAAAACTGCCGACGATAGAGAAAGAGGAGGTATTTACATCTGCTGTTGGTGTCGGCACAGATATTGTTGAGAAAGAAATGTATACGCTAAAGACAAAAGGCGGCGAACACTTGGCACTACGCCCAGAAGGTACTGCAGGAGCAATGCGCGCATACATAGAGCACGGCATGCAGTCCTTGCCACAGCCGGTAATGCTGTATTATTACGGACCGTTTTTCCGCCACGACAACCCACAAAAAAAGCGCTATAGGGAGTTCCATCAGTTTGGTATGGAAATCATGGGCACAGAGAAAAGTATCGCCGATGCACTGATCATAAAAGTCTCCAGCATTATCCTAGAAGAAGCAGGGGCAAAAAATTTGGTTGTAGATATAAACTCTATAGGAGACAAAGATTGCCGCCCTCAATACATACGCGAGCTTACAAACTATTACAAAAAGCATCTAGCCTCCCTCGGAGCAATAGACCGCGAGCGACTAAAGACAAATCCCCTCCGCATACTGGACTCTAAGGATCCAAAAACTATAGAAGTAAACGAAAATGCTCCAGACTCCATGAGCTATCTTTGCAGCGAGTGCAAACACCACTTCAAAGAGGTACTAGAATACTTAGAGGAAATGGGCATAAATTACCGCATAAACAAAAGTTTGGTACGTGGGCTTTCGTATTATACAAAAACTGTTTTTGAGATAATAGAAATGGAAGGTGCAGAAGATGGCTCGCCGCTGACCATAACAGCAGGTGGCCGATACGACTACCTAGGCAAGCTCCTTGGCTCTAAAAAAGACATTCCTGCCATCGGTGTGGGCATGGGAGTAGACAGGATAGTAGAAAGCGACTGGTACAGCAAGCTGCATCCGCGAATAATAAAAAAACCGAAGGTATACTTCATTCAGCTTGGATTTGAAGCCAAACTAAAAAGTATGAATGTTATAGAGATACTGCGCAAAGCAAAAGTTCCTATAGTACAAGCCCTATCAAAAGACAGCCTCGGTGCACAGCTTGCTGTAGCAGAAAAGCTGAGCATACCATACACGATAATCTTTGGACAAAAAGAAGCATTGGAGAACTCTGTGATAGTCCGTAATATGAGCAACAGGTCTCAACAAACTGTAAAGATAGAGAAACTCGCCGAATATCTGAGGGAATTAAAATAGTATGATAAAGATAGTGCAAAAGGAAGATCCGGTCCTTCGCAAGATTGCCAAAGAAGTTTCTGAAAAAGAAATCGGATCAAAAGAAATAAAAAAAGTGCTGGCAGATATGAGCCGAGCACTTTTAGAGCAGGACGACGGCGTAGCTATAGCAGCGCCACAGATAGGTGTTTCCAAGCGTATCTTTGTAGTGTCCGGTAAAATTTTTGAGGAAGATTTCACTCGTGGACAAGGCTCTCAAACACACTCAAATACACCGACACACAAAGACCTAGTTTTTATAAACCCGATAATTACAAAAATATCTAAGGACAAAAAAAGCCTACAGGAAGGATGTCTGTCTGTACGCTGGCTATATGGCAAAACGAAACGTGCAACGTCTGCCACAGTAGAGGCCATGGACGAAAACGGCCAAACTTTTGAATACAAGGGCCGAGGCCTTATGGCGCAAATATTCCAGCACGAGATAGACCACCTAAACGGTATACTTTTCCACGACCACGCCAAAGATGTAAAGGACATTCCGCCAGAGAAGAGCCGAGATAAAAAACATCATGACAAAAAGTAACTTATCTATAGCATTTTTTGGAACACCCGAATTGACCAAAACTATTTTGGATGAAATGGTATCTGCAGGTTTTGCCCCAAAAGTAGTAGTGACGATGCCTGACAGAAAGTCAGGCAGGAAAATGCTTCTAACTGCGCCCGTAGCCAAAGACTGGGCACTGGCACATGACACGCAAGTACTTCAGCCAGAGAAACTGGACGAGCATTTTATGGCAGAATTTAAAAAACTAGGGATAGATGTGTGTGTAGTGGTGGCATATGGCAAGATATTGCCGACAGAGCTTCTACAAATACCAAAATATGGAATGTATAATGTACACTATTCTCTCCTTCCTGAACTACGCGGAGCCACGCCTGTAGAGTCTGCGATACTGCTTGGAAAGACAGAGACTGGTGTCACCGTACAGAAGATAGCTCCAAAACTAGACACAGGAGACATTATTGTGCAAAAAAAGCTACCCATAAACAAGGATGAGAAAACACCGGAGTTACGCAAAAAACTAAATGAAATAGCTAAAAAAATGGTAGTAGAAACCCTAACAAATATAGAAGCAGGTACACTTTCTGTTAATATCCAAGACGAAAACAGAGCAACTTATTGCAGTAAAATAAAAAAAGAAGATGGCAAAATAGACTTAAATGGAGATGATATAGAAAACTATAATAAATACCGTGCCTATTTTGGTTGGCCTAATGTATACTTTTTTGATGTAGATGGCAAGCGTATAGTTGTGAAAGAAGCTACACTTATAGGCGGCAAGTTTACTATATTACGAGTAACCCCCGAAGGGAAAACTGAAACGAATTGGCCTATTACTTTGAAGTAAAAGGATTGCGTTTTGAAATCCCCTTAAGCATCTTCTTCACACTTCGCGCGCCTCTCCTAAACAAAGTGTCTTTTCTGTCTTTCATTGAAGCAAGTGCCACCATTGCTTCTTCTTTTACATCGTCGATAGCACTATATAAGTCATCTTTATAAGAAACCATGCGCACATCACTTCCTATACCAGAAATTGTCAGCTCCGCCATATAAACGTCTCCGCTTTTGTGATGAGCTGTAGTTTTACCTACTTCCATATACACAAAAGGCTGATCTTTATACCTACTCAAAAACTTATCTAACGCAGACACCTTTTTTTCCGCATAATCTCGTATAGCATCCGTAAGTTCCATTCCTGTTGCTTTTAGTTGAATTTTTGACATATATTTTGCAAGGCACGAACCCTGCTTGTTAATTTGATAAAAGACCTACCTTTATTATACTAAATCAACCTAAAATAAAAAGCAGATATTTAAACCTACTTTTGTCATAAATACTATTTTTCACCGATTAATCCTCCTAAAGTATTCTATTATTTTTTATTCATATTATTTAATTTTTTGTTTTTTATATTCCATCACGTATAAAAAGTTTTGTAAAGAGCTACATATCATTATAGAATTTTTGCAATTTAGGTCAATTTTTGGTAGTATTTGCTGGTACGAAATTGTATTCCCCGGTAGCTCAGCGGTAGAGCGACCGCCTGTTAAGCGGTTGGCCGTAGGTTCGATCCCTACCCGGGGAGCCCTATAGGTTGGTTAGAGGTTGCGAGTATCCTGTCAAAGGGATAACGCATTGAAAACGTTAGGTTTTTTCCTTCTAACTGACAGTTCTGAAGTAGAAAGTTCAAAAACTGCCTTTTTTCGTGTACTTCAGAACTCTTGAAAATCTGAAGTGCTCTTTGAGCGAGCTTTAGCACCATATTAGCGGTCAAATAGAACTCTTCATCAGCATCAGAGTGGATGTGCATTTCAGTAAGGATTGCACTCTGTCTTTCTTTGTATTCTTTGAGTTTCCTGTCATACATTTCATCCGTAATACACCAAATGTTATAATGTTGATATGAGATTTTATGCAGAGATACTCCACCCAACGACAGGCGATGTGCTATGGCACTATTTTTTGGAAGCACCCGATAAGGACACGGCATCAGACGCCATAGGAAAACAGGTCATCGCCGAACACACAAACGGCTTTCTTCTCGATACTGGAGGTTTATTTATCCAAATCATCGAAGAGGATAAAGAAGGCGAAGACAAAATAACTGTGGAGCGTATTGCGACTATGTCCGATGAAGAGGTTTATGCGCTTACAAGCCCCGTGCCTAATCAGCCCAAAGAGCGGAGTATGCGATTATCCCATAGACGCTTTGAAAACGATGAAGTGCGTCAAAAGTGCTTTGAGTTGCTCAACGAGCGCTATGAAAAAATCAAGAAGACGGAGCGAGCATCTTGAACGAGTGAAGCTCAAGAAGTCCGCTAAACTGTAAATCACGGTCAAATGCTTTCCAGTCAACGGTTCTGAACTCGGACAACAGAGGGAGCCAGTCAGTATGAAGCCCAAAATTCGGCTCGCGCGAAGCGCGAGCAAGTGTGGCGGAAAACATTAGTATTTATTTCTATCAATCAGTCGTTAATAATTATATTAATAATGATTGAGCCAAAAATAAAAACCCCTATTGCTGTCCAAACACCCCAAGATAAGGCGACGATACTTAAAATTATAACAATAATCAATTTCATAATTTATTTTAGAAAATATACTATATTATAAACACAATAGAGTCAAAAATAAAAAATATACCGAAGATATTCGCTTTACATATTTATAAAAAATACTTATTAAACAACTCTACTGCCGGCTCGTTAGTATACTCACCACGCGATATAGCGAGTCGCATGGCGAGTATCATTTCATTTGGCTCACCCACACAATCGAGTGGCTTAAAACCTTCTATCCCTAAAATTCTACGGAAAAGTGGTAGCAGACTTTTCTTTGTATACAAATCTCCTCCAAACATTTGCGCAACTTCTCTTTTTGGTAAAAATGCAGAAAAGCAAGCAAAAAGAAAAACACATTTAGGGCAATTTCTACACCAATATGCTTTGTTATACAAAAATTGAATCGGCCTAGGGAGCCAAAAATAGTTGTTACAGCTGGTAACGTATGGCAAGTATTTTGGATATTGCACAAAACGCTTTACTATTTCTATCTCGTTATATTGTCGCAATAGAGAGCTAGTAGAAATACTAGGAGTTATAAACTTTTGTATGTATTCATTTATAAGTTTCTCTGCCTCAGAAGACTTGCACCACTGGTGATTTACTTCTAATCCGTGATAGGTCAAGTTGCCGAAGTCTGCGCTTTTTTCATTTGAGAAAATTATAGAATTGTAACCTAAAAGCTCTGAAATTAAAACAGCAATAAAAGTAAAAGTTGAGACAGATGGATATGCTGTAGAAACACCAAATAATGATGCTATAAATTCTACTTGAGCATCTCGTTTACGATCAACTTCTACAGTTTTTGCACCAACAATCTTGGCGATGCGTTTATGTGCAAATGTTGGAGCAAAAGAGAAAAAATCAAAAAGCACGCCAGATTCTTTTAAAATTTCTGCAGACAAGATAGAATCTTTTCCTGCGCCATTTAAAAGAAGCGTCCGCGCTGGCAAATCTATATATGCGAGCGCTGGTGCTACAGCACTTTCGCTATACGGGAAAGATATTAAGTCGCGAAAGTTCATCTGCATATCATAGAAAAACTCACCCAGACCATTTAGATATAAAGTATTCCAAAACTGTGCTTGTTCTTTAGTGAGAACAAAACTGTCTATCCGTATATCTCGTGTTGGGAATACTTGCCAATAGTTTATACCAAGCATAAGTAAGAGCGCTTGTAATGTGGTCTCTAATGTCAACTTTGGTACTTTTTCCCACACATCTGGTTTTAACCCCTTTAACACAAGAACATCTTTGTAAGTTCTTTTCTTTTTATTTTGAAATTCAACTTTGTAATAAAAAGAAATAATGGAACGCCTTGTGTCTATTTTATACTTTTCGAAAGTAAAATTTTTTGCCCGTGGTATTTTATTACTCCACAACATTTGATTATTATATCACAGTAAAATTAACAAAATTCTCCAATTCTTGATTTTTATTTTTTTATAATAAAATGATAATAGACTCAAAAATATAATAAACTTATTTTATATAAAAATTCTAATCTCAACAAAAAAAACCCCACCATAAAGATGAGGTTTTTGTATTCATAAAGTTTGCATTTTCCATATTGTAGATACTGGAAAAACATTTCCTTTTCTTGTACGCGTATTGTAATAAAATGCGCGCTTCTCTGATTTACCAGCATCAATTGAACCAGATAATCCTTGAACAAAAAACTCTCCAATCCAACTTTCGCCTGAACCATCTTCCGGACCTGCAAGATGCACGGTTGCGTTAAACTTTTTTCCAATATCCATTGTGCTTTTTACCGCGCTAATATTAATGGAAAATTGAATTGTCTTTCTATCAAAAAGACTTGCTTGTAGGTCATATTTTGATGGACCATTTGTGATTGCACATAATTCCTTGGGAAGTAGTGCTTCTTTTAGTGTGATTACCATAACGATAATTATTGATTTTTTAAGAACAAAATGAGGTTACGACCCTCGTATACGTTGCTGAATAACTCAGTCTTCCCTATATTCTAGCATATCCTTGTGTAAAAGTCAAGCTGTTTTATTTATAATATTCCACAAATAGGTTGCTTATATTAAAATTAAAATTGCTAGACCTATAGCGATACGATAAAAACCAAATATTTTGAACGAATTTTTTTCTATATATCTCAAAAGCCATTTCATGAATATAAGCGCAAAAATAAATGACAATATAAACCCTGTTGCAAGTAATCTATATTCGTGACTATCCCAGACCACTGGAGTTTTTATAAGGTCATATAAAGACGCAGCTGTAATAGTGGGAATAGCAAGAATAAAAGAAAACTCCACTATCGCCTTACGTGGTATCTTCATAGCCAAACCACCCAATATAGTCGCACCAGAGCGAGAAACTCCTGGAACCACAGCTACTGCTTGTGCTACACCTATCCAGAAACTTTGCTTGTATGAAATGCTATTCAAGTCTATTTTTTCTATTTCCTCTTTCTGTTTTTTATCTACCTCGAATAATTTTTCAAAAAATAAAATAGCAACACCACCTAAAAGTAGCGCCCATGCTATGGTATGTATATTTCCGAACAGAATATTTTTTATAACTTTGTAAAATAGAAAGCCGATGATGGATGTCGGGATAAACGCCAAAAGCACTTTGGTAAAAAGTG
>JBDHUR010000008.1:0-23176 GCA_039809265.1 Minisyncoccia bacterium | reverse complement strand
GCTGTGCAGTCTAGTGCATATGTGACAGTGAACTCAAACAACGGCGGAGGCAGCAACTACTGTACCATAAACAGCTTCTACGCTTCCCCCTCTACTGTCAACTACGGATCAAGCACAACAATATACTGGTCTACAAGCAACTGTTACAATGTGTACATCTCTAGCTATGGATCTGCAAGCACTTCTGGATCGTTCAACACTTCCGCTATATACGGATCTACTTTGTACACCATATCTGCTTCTGGAACATACGGCTCGCCTTCACAGACTTTAACTATAAACTCTTACAACAATGGCGGCGGATGCACATACAACTGCTACAACCCTTATCCAACACCCACACCAGACCCTATATATGTGCCATCACAGCCACAGATAATATATGTGCATGACGGGGTTAACTATTATGACACTTCTTACAATACAGAAACTGCAAATGATGCACTATCTCTTTCTATAGATTCTGCTTTCCCAGACATATACCGTGGAGACGTGTTCACTTACGAAGTGAAGTACAAAAATATAAGCTCTCGCAATATAAAGAACGCGAGGCTAACTATAGACCTGCCTCGTGAAGTAGAGCTTGTGGGCTACTCTACAGGAGTAACTTCAAACAGCCGACACACAGTGGAAGTTTCTATCGGAGCGCTTTCTCCAAAGGAGTCCGGCTCTGTAATGCTTGATGTCCGCGCAGACAGCAACCTGCTAAAGAACTCTCGCCTTTTGGCAAAAGCATCTTTGACAGGACAATTCTCAAATGGCGAAAACACTTCTGTCTCTGACTACTCTATCGTATCTGTAAAGAATGGACGAAACCCTCTGCTTGGCGCAGCTATATTTGGAGAAAATGGCTTCCTGCCTGTAACATTTGGCGGATGGCTCTTACTCCTAGCATTGCTTGCAATAGTAGTCTTCACGGGACGCATATTGTACCGTGACTACAAAGACAAGAAATCATACAGCAATGCCTACGGTGCAGATGACTACCACGCACATCATTAATTCAATCACTAAAAAATCCCCATATGGGGATTTTTTAGTGGGTTATTCCCTTTTTTCTTCTTCCTTTTTATCTTTAGAGTGACCGACAGCGTCCACTTCATAGCTGGTGTTTTGGGTTTCAAAGAAGTTTACAAGCTCGTACACATCTGTAGCCGTAGACATCCACTTGGCTGGGTTTGTAGCATTGTAGTGCGGAGCAAGACCTAGCTCTTCCAAACGGCGGTCGGCAATATACTGCACATACTGGTTCACATAGTCCGCGTTCAACCCAAGTATGCCTGTCGGGAAAAGGTCTTTATTGTAAGCTGTTTCCAAGTTTACGCCTTCTATAACTATATCGCGGATCTCGTTTGCGAACTCTTCTGTCAAAAGCTCTTCATTCTCCTCCAGAGCATTTTGTATAAGGTTTATACCAAACTTCAAATGCAGAGACTCATCACGTACAACCCAGTTTATCATACTGCCAAAGTTGCGGAGCTTGTTGCGCTGGCGGAAAGAAAGCGCCACCATGAAGCCTGTATAAAACCATATTCCTTCCATCACGATGTTCGTGGCTACAAGATTCCTGATAAAGTCTTTTTTGCCGTCCACAGTCTCTATATCCAAAGTGTCTTCTGTCATTCGCTTCAAGTACTTTGCGATAAACGCTTCCTTTGCGGTCATAGACGGAGTTTCCAAATGTATGTTGAAAACTGTTTCTCTGTCAAAAGGAAAAGTTTCCAACACATATTCAAAGGCCACGCAGTGATTTGCTTCTTCCCACATCTGCTTTGCAAGGTATAGATGGCACTCAGGACTTTTCAAGTACGGGTACACACCGAGGGCCAAAGACCTGTTCACTATAAGCTCGGCTGGGTTGAAGAACGCCATCAGGAACTTCACCGCGTGGCGTTCGTCGTCTGTCATGTCTTTCCAGTCCTTTAAATCCTCGCCAAGGGCGATCTCGTGCGGAAACCATGTATTGCGCACAGCTTGGGTGTACAGTTCGTATGCCCATTTATAGCGCATTGGGTGGAGGTTCATATCCTCCGGTGAAGCTTTTCCTAATAGCATAATATTTGGTTAAAAATTAAACTGGTAATGAAGAATCTTACTCGCAACCTTCGCAAATGTTTGCATCTGCTGGGTCTACCGGGCCATGGACTACAAACTGCTTTTTAGTGGCAGGCATAGAAGGCACGGCCACGCTAGCTGTGGATGCTGCAGATACGGCGACTTCTACTTTTGGCACTTCTACCATCACAGTTTCAGCCATGACAGGCGTTTCTATTGGGGAAACGACGGGCTGCGCTGGTGTTTCAGAAATTATTTCTTCTACAAGTGCCTCCACTTTTTTGTCTCGGAGCACTCCGAATCCGCGCTTACCTATAGTCTCTGCTTTATTCACACGCACAGTAGACTGCTCTGCTGTGTGACGAGGCTTCATGTGCAAATAGTATGTAGTCTTTAAGCCCTTCTCCCAAGCGCTCTTGTAAATGTTCATGATCTCGTCTATATCACGAGTTTCCAGATACATGTTGCGAGATATTCCTTGGTCTACCCACTTTTGTGCCCTAGCTGCCACCTCTACGAAAGCATACGGGGAAACGTCAAAGGAAGTTTTGTATATCTTCTTCAGTCTCTCTGGTATTGCGTCTATGTTTGAAACGTCTCCGTGGTTTTCAAGTATTTGATTTGAAACTTTCTCCCACACGCCTTCTTTCTTCAAGTCTGCAACCAGGTTTGGATTTACTTCAAGGTACTTTCCGGAAATTTTGTTGCGAGAGAACATTTGCGCGAAGCGCGGATCAATACCAGGAGAAGTACCTGCCACAAGGCCAATGTTCGCGTTTGGAGCGATAGCCAGCACTGTGGCATTTCTCATTCCTTTTTTCACTTTTTCTCTCAAAATGTCCCAGTTTAAGCTTGGTGAAATACTTGTCACAGATTCTTTCTTTACAGAAAGCGCCGCGCCGCGCATGTCCTCTAGCTTGCTCAAAGTATCTACTGGTACATGACCTTTGGACCATTCGGAGCCGGCAAAGTTCTTGTAGCTGCCGCGCTCGGCTGCCAAGTTTGCAGATTCGTCTATAGCCATGTAGCTGATAAACTCAAAAACTTTATCTGCCAAATCAAACGCTGCCTCGTCTTCATATGAAAGACCTAGCTGCTCTACCGTGTCTGTAAAGCCCATAAGTCCCAAACCTACAGCGCGATTCTCCGAGTCTGCCTTTCGAGCTTCTGGTATAGGCAAAGTATTTATATCTACAAGGTTGTCCAACTGTCGTATGGCAAGCCTGGTAGATTCTTCCAGTTTGAACCAGTCTATCTGCTCTGCCTTCACATGACGAGCAAGGTTTATGGATACAAGATTGCAAACAGCTATATTGTCTCTGTCTTGAGGCAAAGTAACCTCTGTGCAAAGATTGGAAGAATGTATAGTGCCGGTGTTGTTGTTTAGAGCGCGCACATTTATGGTGTCTTTCCATGTCAGCCAAGGGTGCGAAGTTGTTTCCAAAGAGACAAGTATGTTCTTGTACTGCTGGCTTGCCGGCAACTTACTCCAGAGTTTCATTTTACCTGCCTCCGCCATTTCTACATATTCATTATATCTTTTTGAAAATGCTTCTCCATACAAATCCACAAGGTCTGTAACCTCGTTTGGATCAAACAAATACCAGTCTGCCCCACTCGCAACCCTTTTCATGAACTCGTCTGAAATGTATACAGCTGTATTTGCTGTGCGTGTACGGCGATAGTCGTCACCATTGTTTTGCTTCAAGTCTAGAAAGTCTTGGAAATTCAAATGCCAGTTCTCCATGTAGAAACACAGTGCCCCCTTTTTCTTGCCACCGCGCTGCACTGCCCGCACAGCAGAGTCTATGATGTGCATGAAAGGCACCGGACCGGAAGATATGGTATTGTTGGATTTCAAAAGAGAACCCTCTGCCCGCAAGCGGGTGACAGACAAGCCGATACCGCCTGTCGCTTTGGAAAGAAGCAGGACATCTGACACAGTCTTGCCTATGTGCTCCATTTCATCTTGTATTTCCATGAGGAAACAGTTGGACAAACGAGGATTGTTTGTCCCCGCACCAATGTTTGTAGAGCCAGCCGCCAAGTACTCAAGATTTGAAAGTTTGTTATAAAACTTTATCGCCTGCTCTGTTGGATTTTGCTCGGTCAAGCTCATACCCATGGCAACACGCATCCAAAAGTATTGAGGCAGCTCAAGCGGCTTTTGTGAACGATCTTTCACCAAGTATCTGTCTACCATTGTAGAAAGTCCGGAGTATTTATACAGTTCGTCTCCGTCCATATCTAGCGCTTTTGCTAAAGTATGCAGGTCAAAAAGCTCTTCCATGCGCTTGTCCAACAGGCCAAGAGACACTGCTGTTTTTATATATATAGGAAACTGGTCGCCATGCGCCTTTGCAAACTCTTCAGTAGAATGAAAATCACCAAGAACTTTCTTGTAAAGCGTTTTGAGAAGCAGTCTAGTAGCAACTTTATCAAACTCTATATCGTACTGAGCATTTTGCAATGCAGCGTTTATGGTCGCCACATCCATTTCTTCGGTAGTTATACCGTCATATAAAGTTAGCTGTGTTTCAGAGGCGATTTGCGTCACTTTTCCGATGGGATCGGTCAACCCCACGCACGCGCGCTCTATAGATCTGTTAATGTGGTCCGCATTGAACGGCTCTCGTGTCCCGTCTCGCTTTGTGATGGTGATGCTCATAATTAAAGAAAGGCTAAGATAATAACAGCGACAACAAGTGTCGCGGGCTAACACAGATATTTTACCATCGGCACGCTATAGCGGCTAAAAATTGTGTGGAAAATTCACAACAAAATCGTTGTAAGAAATATATTTGACATAGTGTAAATACCTGCGGCAAAATAGTTAAATTTTTCAACGGATTTTAGATGGAAAATTGAATCAGATCACCGATGTTGATTTTATGTTTATCTGCAAAGCCAGAATTGAACTCGAGTACGTAGAGAGCCGGAGTACTCGGCATATAAACCTCCGGGAAACTCTCTGGTAAAACATTTTTTTGTATGTAAACCACGCGTTTGTCGCCATCTAGCCACACCATATCAAGAGAAATGAGGGTATCCTTCATCCAAAACCCGTATTTATCCGGTATATCAAAAACAAAAAGCATTCCTGCATCACTTGGAAGATTTGCAACTGATCCAAGACCCTTCTCCCTCTCCTGTTCAGTATCCGCAACAGCAACTTTATAAGTTCCGCCGTCAATTTCTACGCTAGTATTGTAGTCAAGAGAGGATTTTATACCGGCTTGCAAAGGAAAAACAGCAAAAGATACTGCCGCCAGCAACACCAAAACCAAAAATATGCGAAAAAGTTTTTTCATTCACCCAATTATACCAACTCACTTTAAAACAACAATCTAGGCTATATAACAGTTAGCGCATATTGAGAAATATTGTTTTTTTCGTTTGTTTCTTGAACCTTATTTGTCGTATCTACCTCCATAAATAGTTGGAATGTGCCCGCATTTGCGCGAATATTTGGAACATTTTTGGATGTAAGCAGTATGACTGTTGTGTCATTTGGTGGAATTACTATAGGACCATCCACACCAGCACTATATTGCCCTATCACATTATTCCTAGAAATAGAATTGCGATAAAGTGTGAACAGTGTTCCGGTTGGTATAGTGGCAGTTGTCATACCAATATTCTTGACTGTTGCGCGGAAGTAAATTGTCGGCTTGTTCGTATTCTTAAGTATAACTGGCTGCCAAGTAGCACCAGTAAAACTGTTTGTATTCCAAGCAAGGTTTGTCACAACTAAATCAGGAAGTAGTGGAAGAGTTGTAAAACTTAGTATTTGTGGAGCAAAAAATGTAATAGCCTTCCCTGGATCGTAAACAAAAGCCTTAAAGTTATAAGTTGTGTTCGGCAACAAATTATTTATAGCCAGTGAAAAATTACCATTTGGCTGAGCTGGTAAAGTCTGCGTAGGTTGAGGTATTGACTGTCCAGCAATACTCCAAGAGAATGACGGTGTGCCGTTGCCAGCCCCGACAGCAAAGTTGCCATTGAGTACCGCGCTACTTGATGTTATTTGAGTGGCAGATAGCGTACTTATTATCAGTGTTGCACTAGATATCATGTGTGTGTTTCCTAATATATTCACAGAAACTGGATTAAGTGGCGTTCCACTTATAGCATCAATAACTGAGAAGTTTGTTATACCAAAGCCTACGGTTTGCCCAGATGTACCATAGACAATATCGCCAACCAAACGTACATCTAAAGTGCTGTTGGCAGCTATGTATATTCCAGTATTAGAAAAATTCACTATCCCATTGCTATTTATAGATCCATCGTTGGTTAAACGATTATTACCGTTGTAAAGATATAGGTTGGTAACAGTTGAATTACTAGACATACCCCATTTAGTAAAACTAATGTTATCTACAACTAAATCACAAGGAGTATTATTTGCTAGAGTAAAAATCAAGAAAGTCGCACCACTCTGCCCGGCCACAAAGACTGACCCTGAAGGATTATTTGGGGCCAAATAGATATTTGGATTGCCATTTGGTCCCGCGCAAGAAGTTAGTTTTGCATCACTTTTCGTCTCTATCTTATCAATTACACTTTTTATATTCCCGGAAACTCGTAAACTATCACTCGCTGTTTTTGCGCTTAGAGTTCCCGCGAGCTGGTCAGTACTATTGAAATTCGTTATACCTATTAAAAACGAAGCTATAAATACAGCACCTAAAGCCACGATAAATTTTGGTTTCATATTATAGTACATTATAATATGATGTTCAAAAGAAAAAGTAAAAACTGTGGAAAAAAAAATCACCCCAGCCGGTATATACCGGCTGGGGTGAAATAATTTTTATTTTACAAATACGCCATCTTGACCAACATGAAAGATTTCTCCAGTAGAGATATCATACCTAAAAGTTCCAACTCTACACACTTTGCAATCTTCTCTACTTTTCAAGTCTATAGTCAAATCCTTGAAACCCGGATCATAACTTATCCTTTTGACAAGATACGGTTGCCCAAACCCAAAATCAACTTTTTCAAAATAGCCACCTTTCTCCCGAAGAAATTCTTGAGTTATCTCGTCTTTGCCTATAACATGAACGACACAGTCTCCTGTATGATTTTCGTAAAATATACTCGCTCTTGAAATATATTTCCAGAGGTCTCCCGGGAGAACCCTATCTGGAATAGTCTGTCCTTGAGTAAAAGTTGCACTTGCACATATGGCAAGTATTGTCATTAGTTTCTTCATCTTATTAAATTTTTATTTTTTTAAATACTAACATACTTTTTGTAAAATTGCAAACCGTGCAAAAAAACCGCCGATAGGGGCGGTTTTTTGCTGATCTTGTGTGATCTTTTTAAATTCCCTTCAAATCTTCCATTGCTTGGTCCACTGTAGCGTGGGTCATGCCAGAGGAAGATGGGCCCTTACCGCCTTCCGGCTCGTTTATCTTCAAGTTCACGCGTGCATTATTCTTCATGCCTATGACTCGAAGTAGAGTGCGGATGGCTTTTGCAGTGTTGCCCTGTCGTCCAATGATCTTGCCCATATCGGCTGGATTTGTAGTGAGTGTTATAAGCACACCCATTTCGTCCACCGTACGATCAATCTTTACATCATTTGGGTTGTCGACAAGAGCCTTCACCACATACTCAAGAAACTCCTTATCTGTATCCATTAGTTCGTGCGATCTATCTTGTAATCCTCGCAGTAAGCCGACCTCAACTTTCTGCCGTATATACAGTATATGAATTATGTTCTATAAAGTCAAAGCAAAATCCCCCTTACGGGGGATTTTGCTATGCTGCTTGTTTTAGTTCTTTGCGTTTCTTTGTAGGAGATTTCTTTGAAAGCACATTTTTCTTTTTGCCGTCTATCACTTTGTGATGAACAAGGAAGTTGTGGACAGTATCTGTGGCCTTTGCTCCGTTGCCAAGCCAATATTTTACCCTGTCTTCCTTGAAGTTCACTGCGCCTGACTTTGGATTGTAGTTACCAAGGATTTCTATGAACTTCCCACTCTTTGTGCTGTTCTTGGAGTCAGTCAAAACAGCGCGAAATTGCGCCTCGTTCTTTCGCCCTATTCTCTGTAGTCGTATCTTTAACATGAGGTGCATATTAACAGAAAAACAGGAAGTATGCAAGCGCCTAGTAAAATAAGCCTTTTTATGTTATAGTTTCTGAGTGAAATCCAAGACTCTTATAGGCACAATATCTGTAAATACCCGCGGTGTTGGGTATGTCAGGATCCTAAACGAAAAAGACAACGACATAGAGGTATCTCATGAAGACTTGGCCACCGCGCTGCATGGAGACACCGTTTCTGTGAAGCTAAAAGGCAAAAGCAGAAAAGGCGGACGTGCTGGGGTGGTTTTTAGCGTATCCAAGCGAGCCAAAGTAGGCTTTGCTGGCACATTGGTAGAAAATGGAAAGAATGTTTTACTTTCCCCTTCTGACCCCAAAATGTATACAAAGATACTTGTGCCAAAGAAATCTCTAGGCGGAGCAAAGATCGGGCAGAAAGTTTTTGTTACGATAGATGAATGGAAAGACATGGACTCGCTGCCGAGCGGCACAGTAGAATACGTTCTTGGTGTCCCCGGAGACAACGATGCTGAGATGAAAGGCATAGCGCTTGAGAAAGGTTTTGTAGAACATTTCCCAGAGCCTGTGCTAAAGGAAGCTGAAATGCGGAAAAAGGAAGGCATAAAGAAAGCGGAAGTCGGAGCGCGACGCGACTTCCGCGAAACCACGACTTTTACCATAGACCCTTTTGATGCAAAAGACTTTGATGATGCGCTTTCAGTCAAATTCCTGCCAAGTGGTGATGTAGAAGTTGGCATACACATAGCAGATGTGTCCCACTATGTTACTCCGGAGAGCAAGCTAGACGCGGAGGCAAAAAAGCGCGGCACATCTGTGTACCTTGTAGACCGCACTATACCCATGCTACCAGAAGTACTTTCCAACGATCTCTGCTCGCTGCGCGAAGCGGAAGAAAAACTCACCATGAGTGCCGTGTTTGTCCTAGACAAAAATGCAAATGTAAAAGACGAATGGTATGGCAAAACTATCATAAAGTCTGATAAGCGCTTCAACTACGAAGAAGCACAAGATATCCTGAACGAAGGTGGGGGTATTTTTTATAAAGAACTTTATACACTAAACACCCTAGCAAAAAAGCTGACAGACCAGCGCTTTAGAGACGGTGCGCTTTCGCTGGACCAAGAAGAAGTAAAGTTCGTACTGAATGAAAAAGGCGTTCCAATAAAAGTTTATAAAAAGATACGCCAAGACACTAACAGACTCATAGAAGAATTCATGCTACTTGCAAACAAAAAAGTTGCCGAGCTCATAGGAAAGCCAAAGAAAGGCCAAGGTGAAAGTATTTTCATCTATCGCGTGCATGACTTGCCAGACCGAGAGCGTATGGCAGACCTAGCAGACTATCTGTCTAAACTTGGCTACAAAGTAAGCTTGAAAGACGGTATTATACCCGCCAAAGAACTCAATGCACTGCTCAAGAAACTAGACGGCAAAGATGAAAAAGATATGATCCAGACTTCCGTTGTGCGCAGCATGGCAAAAGCTGCTTACTCTACGACAAATATCGGTCACTATGGACTGGCATTTGAATACTACACTCACTTTACTTCCCCGATACGCCGGTATCCAGATACAGTAGTGCATAGGTTGCTTCAAGAATACTTGGATAAAAAGCACATTAGCGAAAAGATGTGGAGCGTATATGAAAAAGTTGCTATAGCTTCATCAGCCAGAGAGAAAGAAGCCAGCGATGCAGAACGCGCTTCTATAAAATACAAGCAGGTGGAATACATGTCTTATCGTATCGGCAAAAACTTTGAAGGAATAGTTTCTGGAGTTTCCGAATGGGGAGTATATATAGAGGAAAAGGAGACAAAATGTGAGGGTATGATAAAATTAAAAGATATTGCAGGGGACTATTTTGATGTGAACAGCAGCAAGACCGCCGTGGTAGGCCAAAAAACAAAAAAAACCTACAAGATAGGCGACAAGGTAAAAGTACGAGTGGCTAGAGTTGATATGGAAAAGAAGACCATAGACTATGAATTCATCTAAAAAGAAAATCGCATACATATTCTGGACGCTGCTTGCAGTGGCTATCGGTCTTGGCATTGCCGCAGGAGTTACAAGGACTGCACAGTATGCTTATGCCAAACTTGGTTCTCCAGGAAAAGAACTTTTTGCCTCTGCAGACCGCGCGCCTATACATATAGGCTTGCCGAAGATAGGAAAAGGCACAAAATTCCTGACAGACTCCGTTACATATAAACGTGCAGAGACCCAAGATGCCGCAGTTGCTAAATCTCCAGCATCCAACAATGTAAACTTTGGACAGCAAGCAGATGAAGACACCATACGCATAGGCTGGGTTGGAGACATAACTCCTGTAGATACTTCTAAGATGCCCGGAACTTTTGCTCCGTTCTCTGAAGTATCCAGTTTGCTCGTCTTGCCTGATATAACAGCCGGAAATTTGGAAGGCGTAATAACACAAAGCGATACATCTAAATGCTCCGAAGGTGAAGCAAATTGCTTTGCATTTCGCGGAGATTTAAACTTTGTAGAATTACTAAAAAATTCTGGGTTTGATGTCATGAATATGGCAAACAATCACGCATTTGATTTCGGCAAAGAAAGCTTTTCTGACACAGCTAACGCTTTGCTTGCAAAGCAAATCACTCCTACCGGAGCTCCAAGCCAAGTATCTATCGTAGAAACAAAAGGAGTAAAAGTCGCATTCGTCGGCTTTGCCCCAAATGCAGGCACAAACCCCATGCTGGATATAGAAAATGTAAAAAGGACTATAGCTGACGCCAAAACCAAAGCCGACATAGTAGTAGCATTCATACATGCAGGGGCCGAAGGCACGCAATACTTGCATGTGACAGACAGCGAAGAAGTATATTTGGGTGAGAACCGCGGCAACACCATGCAGATAGCGCACGCCATGGTGGATGCCGGCGCAGATCTAGTGCTTGGCTCTGGTCCGCATGTTTTACGCGGTATGGAAAAGTACAAAGGCAAAGTCATAGTGTATTCCATGGGCAACTTCTTTGCTTCAACAAATCTCTCCACTCGCGGACTACTTAGCCTCTCTGGTATATTTATGATAGATCTTGCAAAAGACGGTACACCGAAAGCCGCAACACTTGTACCGCTTTATCTAGACACAAATGGCATACCGCATATAGATGGAGTGGAGACTTCCATTTCGCTCGTAAACAAACTTTCTACTGAAGACTTTGGCGGTAATAGCATCATGTTTGATGATGCGGGTGTAACCCAAATAAACTAATGCAAAACACATCGGACAAAAAGCAGATCCTGCTCGCGGTTTTAGTAGGAGTTGCTATTGCCGTGTCTTTGTTTGCGTACATGACTTACGCAAAAGGCAAACAAGGCCCAGCAGGCGCGGCCGCGCCTGCTGGGCAACAAACCATAGTAAATGGAGACACTCCCGCACCACCCAAGCCAGAAGTTTCTTTAGTTTTCGCTGGAGACATAATGCTTGGCCGAGGAGTAGCCACCTCTGTAGACAAAAATTTTGCCGGAGACTATAACGCTCTTTTTCAAAATGCAGATTATTTCAAAAATGCCGACATAGCTTTTGCAAACCTAGAAGGCCCTATATCAGACAGAGGTAGGAATGTAGGTAGCAAATACTCTTTCCGCTTTGTACCGGATGTAAAATATGCCT
The DNA here is from genome assembly GCA_039809265.1 of Minisyncoccia bacterium. GTDB lineage: Bacteria > Patescibacteriota > Minisyncoccia > Phycocordibacterales > UBA9973 > JBDHUR01. Next base: position 11,405 of record JBDHUR010000008.1, on the reverse strand, counting down.
TGCAAAATTCTGGGCTAGATGTGCTGTCTGTTGCCAATAACCACGCGGGAGATTGGACTATAGACGCATTTGCAGACACGCTGATGCACCTAGCCGATGTCGGCATCACTACTATCGGCGGCGGAGCAAATAAAGCCGAAGCTGAAACTGTAAAGATATTAGAGAAAAATGGAGTTAAAGTAGGCTACATAGGCTTCACAGATGTTGGGCCAGACTGGCTAGCAGCAAAAGAGACAGAGACTGGTATCCTCCTTGCAAAAGATAAAGATTTTGTGGACATTGTTTCTCGTGCAAAATCACAAGTTGACATATTGGTAGTTTCAATCCACTTCGGCGAAGAGTATTTGAATAATACCCACACCAAAAGACAAGAGACTTTGGCAAAGCAAGCCATAGACGCAGGTGCGACAATAGTTGCCGGACATCACCCTCACGTCGCAGAAGATGTTGAGTATTACAAAAATGGACTCATCATCTATAGTCTGGGTAACTATATTTTTGACCAATATTTTTCCAAAGAAACTATGCGCGGGCTCATGGCTTTCGTCACTGTGGATAAAAATAAAATCTTGCGTGCGGAGTTTATGGACAACGTACTAAACACTAAATACCAGCCAGAGAGTTTGGAACCTGCAACTATAAAAATCAGCGGGACACTAAACGAAGCAGAAAGCCAAGACAAAGGATACATAAATGAGGAGGCACCTATAACACAGCAGAACACCGGCTCATGTGAAAAAGGAAATATTGGACTTTCAGACCTAATGTACCTGCCAGTGGGGCAAGACATTTCCCTGTCTACAGAAAAATACGTACCTGACGATTTACAGCAAATAGACAGGAAATATACCGCCGGCAAAATCATCTGCTTGCGCAAGGTCGCGCTTGATCCGCTGGTGGTAATGATAGAAAAAGCAAGAGAAGACGGAGTAGGCATAACTGTTTCCTCTGGCTTTAGAAGTTATTATACTCAAAAATCTATTTTAGATTACTGGTTGGGTGTTTCCGGCAATGCTGCATATATGCGCATAGCAAAACCGGCACACTCTGAGCACCAGCTTGGCACCACAGTAGACCTTTCTACTCCATTCATAAACAATGAAAGCGCAACGGACAGATTTGAAGGCACAGATGCCGAAAAATGGCTGGAAGAAAACGCAGCAAAATACGGCTTTGTGCGCAGCTATCCGAAAGGAAAAGAAGAGTTCACTGGTTATGCCTACGAGCCTTGGCATTATAGATATGTCGGAGCGGACTATGCGCAAATGATTCGGAGCGGCAATACAACCCTAAATCAATTCCTGAAAAATCTAAACCCGAGTTTCAACTAAGTATTTTACTTCGCATACGCTGCCGCATCGTCAAACTTGATAGAGAGAAGTTTGGAAGCGCCATCTGCTCCCAAAGTTACTCCATATAAAACATTCGCACGAGACATTGTTTCTCTATTGTGAGTCACTACAACAAGCTGGGAATACTTTGCCAGAGTTTCTATCATATCTCCATACCTCCTTGAGTTTGCTTCATCCAGCGCGGCATCTGTTTCATCTAAAACCAAAAATGGCGGCGGATTTACTTGCGATATTGCAAAAAGAAGAGCAATAGAAGTAAGCGAGCGCTCGCCGCCAGAGAGCATTGTGAGTTCCTTAACCTTTTTCTGCGGCAATGAAACATTTATATCTATGCCGTGCTCAAAAGATTCTTCTTCATCCGTCATATCTGCTTCTTCTTCATCCTCTCCCTTCTTTTTCTTTTTAGTTTCTACAATGACGGAAAGAAATGCCGTACCCCCGCCGAACATCAGCGCAAAGAACTTTTGAAATTGGGTATTTATTTTCTCTATGCCGGACTTAAACTCTGTATCCAGCTTTACCTTTAGCTCTCGGATCAGAGCATCTATATCATCCATGCTCTTGGTCAAGTCTTCTATCTCGCGTGCAAGGAAAGTGTCGCGTTCTGTAGCCTCTTTGTACTCTTTCATTACATCCGAGCTGCCAAGCCCGCCGGCATCTTCCAGCTTTATTTTTATACGCTCTATTTTCTTGTGCATTTCATCTTGAGAAGTGGAAGTATCCCCCGTCAAGACATTCTTTTTATATTCCAAAATATTCGGCCCGACAAGCGCAGCGATTTCCTTCACCTCCTCTACAAATCTGGCCTCTCTGGTCCTCAAAGATTCCTCTCTTACCGCAAGCACAGACAGCGAGCTGGTAAGCTCGTTTTGCTTCATCATCAGGGCGAAACGTGACTGGTCCTTTTTCCTATTTTCGGCCTCTATGTCATGCAAACTTTGTCTATGGAGCTCGGAATCTTTGTAAAGTTTTTCTTCCTCTATCTTTACCTTGTCCAACTCGGCAAGTATTTCTTTCTGTTTATCTCGCATTTCTTCCAGAAGTTTGTCATCCGCGTGCGCTACTTCTTGTGCCCCGTCTACAGGCAAAAGGTCTTGCGTCAAACTCCTTATTTTTTCCAAATGCACCCTGGCGTCCTGTATACTTTGCACAGAAAGTATGGCGTCTATTTTCTCTACAACACTTTTTATAAAATTCTCTATATCTGTCCTTGCATGAGTTATTTGTTTTGGCTTATCCTCTGTCAAAGAAACTTTTACCTTTGCTTCTTCAAATTCGATAACACCCTCTATGCGTCCAAGCTTGCGGGATATTTCATCTTTCAATGTACGCATATCTCGTAAAGCTTTCTCTATAGTGGTCAAACTTTCCCTTTTTTCTTCCAAGATAGGATCTATAGCCACATCTACATATCGCAGTGTTTCCTCTATCTCAGCGAGTTTTGTTTCAGTATCTTTCCTTTCACCGCTAAGCTTATTTTTTTCTTTCTCTATCTCACCCTCTTCACGCTTTAAATATTCAAAAGATAAAGTCTCCAGATCATGACGCATCTCTTCTGCTTTTTCTATTTTCTCAACTTGTTTCTTCAGAAAAATAATATGAGGAGCGATTTCTCGACGAAGCGTAGTCGCCTCTTTCATATTCTGTTTTGTTTTTTCCATCTTTCTTTCTGACTCTTTCAGACGATACTGGTAAACTTTAAGCCCAAGCGCATCTTCTACCATACCGCGCCTATCTTTGGATGAGGCGTTGAGTATTCTATCTGCTTCACCTTGAGATATAATATGGTGTCCGGAGCTACCGATGTTCACACTGGAAAGCAACTCATGTACGTCCTTCAACCGTACTTCTGTTCCGTTTATCATGTACTTATTTACTCCATCAGCATATACCTCACGAGAAATAACTATCTCATCATAATCCAGCTTTATGTTTGTATTCTGGATTGTCGCTAAAGTAAAAACCTTTTTTGTATTATCAAAAGCTATAGAAACACTTGCACGCGCAAGTTTTGGCAGTGTCTTGGAACCTTTGAATATCATATCCGAACCACTCTTGCCTCGCAAACTTTTTATAGACTGTTCGCCCAAGACGAAACGCACCGCCTCTACAACATTTGACTTACCAGAACCATTGGGACCAACGATAGATGTTACAGGCGAATCAAAAGAAAGCTCGCTTTTTTTTGCGAAAGATTTGAAACCAGAAAGTTCAATTCTCTTTAAATACATATACTTTTATTTTAATCAAACCAATGCCTTGCGACAAGAGTTTTCCTTGCAGCCTCTTGCTCTGCCTCTTGCTTGGACTTACCCTTTCCGGAAGCTATCTGTTCTTTGCCGAAGAATATACCCACAGTAAAATGTTTGTCGTGGTCTGGCCCATTTTCTGCCAGCACTTTATAAGAAGGTGTAACAGATTCATACTCTTGAGCTTTTTCTTGCACTAGAGACTTTGGATCTCGCCAAAGCTTTTTTTCTACTATTTCCTTTACTCTAGGCAAAAGCGAATCCTTTATAAACCCACGTGCGCGGTCATATCCCTGATCCAGATATATCGCACCAACATATGCCTCGTAGGTATTGGCAAGTATATACTGTCTAGCTTTACCTGTATCCTTTGTCTCCCCTTTAGATAAAAGCAAGAAGTCATTCATACCAAGCTCCGCGGCAATCTCCGATATAATTATTGCATTTACAAGCGCAGATCGATAAGCCGTCAGCTGCCCTTCAGGAGAATCTGGATATTCTTTATATAAATAGTCCGTAACCACCAACTCAAGAACAGCATCGCCCAAAAACTCCAGACGCTCGTTATGAGCAAAGCCAGTTTTTGGGTTTTCATTTATGTACGACCTGTGTATAAAAGCTTGCTTCAAAAGAAGCTTATTAGCAAAATATATTCCTGTTTTTTCTTCAAACAAAGATGTGTCTTTCATGTTTTAGACAACCATGAATGAAAAATCAAGATATTTTAATTCCTCATTCTTGATCATAAATTAAACTTATAATCTTCAATTCTAACGGATGGAAAGCATGGGTATAGCTTTTGCAAACATACCTATAACATCGTCATACATGTTCAGTTTAGATATCTCCTGTAATGGAAACCATTGCGCTCCGTCCAACCCACCAGTACCAGTTTCCAATACAAGCTCGCCGTATTCTGCTTTAGCTAAAAAATACGAAACCTGCTTTCTTATTTTACCTTTTGTTGGATGATTTGCAATATACTCATTTTCCCCAAGTTTTGCTTCAATCTTTATACTGAGTCCGATTTCTTCTTTTACTTCCCTTATTGTGCCAATCTCATCACTTTCGCCATTCTCTATACTACCCTTGGAAAGTGTCCAATAACCAAAAACGTCGTGTACCATGGCAAAAAATATTTCCCCATTATGCACAGCATACACTATAGCCCCGCCCTTTTTCTCTACAGGAAAAGTAGAAGGGTCTTCATTTTGGCTTATTTTCTTTTTTGTTATTTCATCTTTGCCGGGCTCGCCAATCTCTTTGTATACAGCGCCAAGGACTCCATTCACAAACCGACCGCTGTTCTCGCCGCCGAAACTTTTTGCAAGCTCTATAGATTCATTTATGGCAACCTTGGGCGGAACCTCGTTATAGTCTCCAAAAAGCAACTCGCATAGACCCATGCGCAAGATATTCCTGTCTACGGTATTTATCTTGTCTATCGGCCAGTCAGGCGCAGCTTTTTCTATGATTTCGTCTACTATCTTTTTCTTTTTTATCACAAGCTCAAGCAGCTTTGCTACAAAATCTTTGTCGTTTAACCCAGGAGCAAACTCGGACAGATTTCTGTCCAGTATTTCGCCTATTTCATTGTCCGGCAACGCATTGAAATCCCACTCAAAGAGTGTCTGAAGTACTATTGATCTGGAAAGGTGCCTGTTTGCCATATTTTAACTTTTGGAAAGAACTTAGAGAGGGAGCCGCTACTTTTTCTTCTCGGCTTTTTTCTGTTTCTTTTCCACTTTCTTTACGACATCTATAACCTGCTTGCCTTTGTATCGGCCGGTTTTCATGTCCACCCTGTGGCGTAAATGCATGCTGCCTGTCTCTTTGTCAACACCCATGCGCAAAGCCTTCAGCGCGTGGTGGCTGCGGCGGTTTTTGGTATGGGAATGTGTATGTCTCATTCGTACTGTCATATAATTGTACTTTACCTTATTTCAAAAAATAAATCAAATATCTAAAGAAACAGGGTTAAATTTATCAAGAAAACATAAAATCACTCCAACACTCGAACTTCGAACAAAAAATCTATAAGAATAATTATAGCATACAAAAAATACCAAATATCTAAAAGATATTTGGTATTTAACAATCTAAAAAATCAAACAACAAACGTGCATTCTACAACCAAAGAAATATATTACCTTCACTCCAGCTACGCCAAAAATTAAAAGGATAAGCTACTAAAAACCAAGCTCGTTCACCAGTGTGCCAAAGTAATCGAAAAGAACGGTCCACTCCATAAGCATCTTTTGCGTGAATAATGTATAAATCATTTTCACTAGAGTTATTATTTATTAACATGTCAATAAGAATTTTCCAGAAAGTATCTAAATCTAATGGGATAGAGTTGTTGTGTTGTCGTATTTCCGTATCATTCATATTTCTTGATAATCTATATTTATTCAACTTATCAGTCATACCTTTACACAAGTCAGGCAAAATAATTTTATTGGCACTACTTTCATAAAACCATGTTTTAAAATTAGAACCAAAAATCATCCGGACAACACCTTTTTTGTCATCCTGAAATAATACAGAAATTGATTTAAGTGATTGGTATTGTGATGAAGGATTATTCTCTTTTGCTTTAGTGATTAGAGTATTTATAGCTTCTTTTGCTTCACTACTAACAAATGGCGCCTCAATAAGGGCTTTAATATGTTTATTCATTATATTTTATTTTTAATGTTCTGTGCGCAGTATACCAGTATTACAAAATTTGCCAACTAACCATCCATGCGTCCATTTTTATATCTAAAAATAACAAAAATAACTAATATAAATATACCTATGCCTAAAAAATAAGCATATTTATATCGAGAACCTGCAAACAAACCAACACTTTTATGCTTAATTCCTGTTTTGATAACTGAATCTGTTGATTTAGAAAAATTATTATCAGCATTATTATTTTGTGTTGATATTTTATTTTCAATATCAGCTTCACTATAGATATTTTCAAGAGAAACTGTACTATTAACTTTGTTGTTACTCCTTTGTGTGGTATCAACATTGTCTATAGATAATTTATCTTCTGTATTATTTTTAATATCAAAAATTGGCTCAATAAATATCTCTCCTATTTTTGTAGTTACTCCTTGGGTTACATTTAAAGGAAAAGTGAGGGGCGTAGATTTTTTACCATTTTTATTTTCAAAATATACACTAAAAATATAATATCCTCCGGATATATTAGATATATTTATTTGAAAATCTCCTTTTGAGTTTGCAATAGTAGATGAAGAAAACTCTGAATTTTTTAGAAGAGTTACTTTACTTAATGGATAAGCTTTACCTGTAAATACAACATTGGTATATGGAATAAAAGGAAGAACAAGACTTCCTTTACCGTTATTATTTTGTGATATAGTACAAGAAGATGTTTTAAAAACACAAGCATTTGTACAAGAAAGGGCTCCTCCAGAATAATTAAGTCTAGCACAAGATGCGCCTCCTAGATTATTTCCATCACACTGCTCTCCAAAATTAATAATTCCATCTCCACAACCAGGAACCGTAGCCGAAATTTCAACCGTTATAGCGTTTGTTGCAAATGGATAAACAAACAAAAAACAAACGAGAATAAAAAAAGGTGTTCTGTAAGATGGTTTTATAAAATGATTCATTCGCCATTTGACTTATTGTCGATTTCCATTTATAGCTTCATGAATAATCCTACGCTTCATTCTTTTAAACCAAGCTAATATAATTCTCCAAAAGACAAGGGTGGCAATAAGTATTATAGAAATTAATTGCCATGGTATTACAAAAAAATGGTAAGTTTTAGTAGCATTCTGAGAAGATGCCCCCCACGTTAAGTCAATATTTGCAGTATACCATCCGATATGAAAGTCCTTTATTTGAGCAAGTACTGTATTTAAAAACCCTATATTTTTCTTTTCCTTAGACTCGCCCCCCCAAGAAACAGTGAATCGGCGAGTACTTTGAGGTAAAACACTTCCTTCGTTCTTATTTGCTAGAAGTGAAACAGATCTTATATGAAGTAAGTTATTTATCTTTATATTTCCACGCGGAATAACTCGATCACCTCCAATATTATTAAAACCATAAGTAAAAACTATAGGTAATGTACTAAAAAACCTCTTACCGCCTTCCGTACCGAAGTCAGTAATCCCGGCCGATTCGTCAACATCACCAGAAACACGCAATAAAATAAGAATCCCTATCTTGCCTCCTATAACAACTTCACTTCCACCATTCTTATTCTCCGGCTGATTACCAAAAAATAAAGCAGCAAAATATCCTCCTGGTTTTGCGTCTTTTGGTACTGTTATTGTGTATGGTACTGTTTTACGCTCATCTGGAGCTAGATTTACTTCAGTATCAGTACTTATCCACGTTGCAAGCCCGCTTTTGTCACCAGTAAAATATGGGGCACCAGTATCACCGCGTGATTCAAAATTTTCATAAGAAGTATAAAATATCTTTTCCTCTTTTTGTTCATTCAGAAGCTCCACTTCTCCTTGTATACTTTGTCCAGGATCAGCTGTTATTTCAATTCTTGCTGGTGAAACAGTAAGAGCATTAGCGGTCTTAGTGTTTATGCCAACCAATACGAGTATCAGTAAAATAAGATATTTTTTTTCATATATATTTTTTTTAGAAATTTGCAGTTGCTATATATGTAAGATTTGCAGTATATGCTCCAGCTTCAGTAGAAGCAGTAATATTTGCCAAATAACGGACAGAATAAGTAGTATTTGCAGATGAACCAACCGCAGAGGCCACCTCATCTGGGAAAGAAGCTGTGTCGAAAGCGAAACCAGAAGCTGCATATGGAGCACTAACAACACCTGACCCACCAGAAGCACTCATTCTTAACCCAAACTGTTCTGTTCCAACAGATGAAGATGAGTTTGTGTTACCTATAGAATCTATAGTGTCACTGTTAGAAGTAAGTGTAGTACCGTTAATCGTCATCGTATAGCCATTAGAAGCGTTTGTGCCTGCGACGAGAGTATGAGCCTCCGTCTCAGAAGCTGAACCTGCTGTATCTCCCGTGGCATAACGAGCTGCTGAAGCAGAAAGTGTCCCAAAACCAATAGAATTGTCAGATATAGTAAAAGTTATAGATTCATCAACAGATGCAGATACCTGCACTTGATCACTACTTAAAATAACAACAGTGGCATCCCCCGTATCACCAAAAACACCTCCAATTGCAATATCATAACTTGCTGGTGTTGCATGGTTTGTAATTTGAGTATCCCCAGTTGTTCCCGCGGTTGCATTTGTACCAATTTGTATTTGAACACAAGCATTAGCTGCAATAGCAGCAGCTCCAACTCCATCGGTCGGAGCAGTAAAAGTTACGACTTGTCCAGAAAGCGCAGCGCCCCATGCTGAAGCAGAAGGAGAAGCGGCAAGAGTTTCTTCATTAGAATAGGAAACCCCATTACAGCTAGACTGTCCACCAGCAGAATGAGCCAAGTCAAAATCACCGAAATCAACCGAATTCATATTAAAACCAGCAGGAAATGTCACTGTTATAGTATCTGAAGAATCTCCCGCCCCTGTTGGCGTTCTAAATACTATAGTATGGTTAGCTCCCGTACTAGCAGTAGATGTTGAAAGTGTGTCAGATTTATTTAAAAGAGAAGCAGCGAACGCAACATTAAAAGGAGTGTTTAGCAACAAAAGTGCTAAAATTAAAAACAATGAACTAAACAGATAGGGTAGTTTATCTTTTTTGAAATTAAACATAATAATAATAATAATAATAAATTATTTCTAATACATTTTAGTAAAGATTTAATTTTATGACAAAATATTCTGTGGATAACTAAAAGCCCGCGGTAATAATATAAGTTATGGTTGTATTATAATCTCCAGCCTCAGTTTGTGGTGCAATATTGCCAATATAATACCCTGAATACGTTGTCGGAATATTATCCCCGTCAGTATCCTGAGCTACATCGCTTGTGGTATTTATATCTGCCGCATAAGCATATCCAGAAATAGAATCATAAGGAGACAAAACAACACCATTTCCGCCACTAGCAACAAAACGAACTCCAAATTGCTCTGTACCAATACTTGGCGTTGCACTAGAACTACCTATGGCACTAATAATATCTCCTGATGAAGTTAATGTTGGACCGCGCATGGTTACAATATATCCGCTATCAGCATTGGTAGAAGCAGTAAAAGAATGAGCCGAAACCTCTGTATCAGATCCTGAGGTATCCCCTGTAGCATACCTTGTACTTAAACTAGAGAGGGCACCGAAACCTATGGAATTATCAGACAGAGAAAAGGAAAGAGATTGGGGTTCATTACTATTCATCTGTCTTATACGAATAATTGCTCCTGGGCCACGCACATTGCTAACGGTGCCTCCAGCCGTTGCAAGCAAAGTTGGATTACTAGACCCTGGCCCATCAATCAATTTTCTTGAAACAGCCGTAAAACCACCTATGTCATTGTTCTGACTATGATAAACATCTGAAACCTCTTCAGGATACATAAATTTAGCTCCATTTTGAGTAATATATTGCGAAGAAAACTGATCACCGCCACCCACATCTGTAGGTATAACCATAGCAGAAATAAAAACATCATCTACTTCTGTTCCCGGATCTTCAGACATCGATATTGAAACTGAATCATCGCCAACCGCATCTTCTCCTGTAGTTCCCTCAACATCCCATTCTCCTGTATTATTAGAAAAACGAGACATTTTTGTCCATGTAACATTGTTTTGATCAAGATAAATATCAAGATTTCCATTTTCTGTTCCTGTGGCAACCTTATAAAAACTATATAAATTAGTATTACCCGTATCCGCCCCTAAAGTTGATCCATACCCTCCTGCCCCAGAAAGCATACCGTTTGGCACAGCAGTCCAACCGTTTGGAGTCCCCACGGAACCCTCATTAGCTTTGCTTGGTTTTTGTCCGACAACCAAAGTTAATAGATCTCCAGCAGATATGGAACTAGGATATTCTGGCCCATCATTGTTTGTATTATCATTTGGAGTATAAGATATAGCTCCTGGAGTTTGCCATGTTATAGTCCCAGTTGCTCGTGTACGAATAAACACACCAGGACCTCTTACGTTTGTCTTAGTCCCACCAACAGTTGCCGTCATTGTAGGATTTGCAGAACTAGTGCCAGAAGTAACAGTCGCACGAATAGCAAAACCTCCGATATCCCAATTATTAGTACTATCCATTTCACTTATTTCTGACACCGCACCAAAAGTAACACCTGTCTGCGAAAATGATTCGGCAGAAAATTGAGAAGGAGTAGTAACATCAGTAGGTATACTCATTGCACCAATAATAAGATCCCCCGACTGCACTCCTGGATCAGAAGTCATAGCTACAGATGCAGGACTATTTCCAGTAGTGTCTTCTCCTGTTGTTCCAGAAATAGACCAATCATTTGTACTATTAGTAAGTCTATAAATCTGAGCCCAAGCTACATTATAGTTTTTGTATGTTAAGAAAAGATTTCCAGTTTCTGTACCATCGGCTACTCTATAAAAAGAAAAAATATTAGTATTGCCCGTATCTCCACCCAAAGTATTTCCGTATCCACCTGCGCCAGTAATAGACCCTCCAGATATAGCCGTCCAACCCTGTGGCGTGTTAACACCACCACCATTTGCAGTATTGGGCTTTTGTCCAACAACAAGTACTAATAAATCCCCAGAAGCCACGGAAGCTGGATAAGCAACAGAGGTACCGGCCAAAACAGCGGTCGCGGTAGATTCTTCATAAACAACAGGTGAGGGTGTTGGTTGTGCTGTTTTAACTTCCGGCATGACAGA
>JBDHUR010000007.1:0-32538 GCA_039809265.1 Minisyncoccia bacterium | reverse complement strand
GGAGCCATTGTCGGGAATCGAACCCGAGACCTCATTCTTACCATGAATGCGCTCTACCGACTGAGCTACAACGGCATATAACATAAAACTAGTACAGTCTAAAAATATATTATTTTGTGTTTTTTTGCAAAGAAAAATCTCGCTACATAGCGAGATTTTTCTTTCTGCGCGAGTGATGGGATTTGAACCCACGACCTTCCGCGTGACAGGCGGACGCTCTAACCAGCTGAGCTACACCCGCATCATAAAAGATGCATCTTGAAGAAATCTACCAGAAAAACGAAAACATTGCCAGATTTCTTGTGTCGGCGGGAGGAATCGAACCTCCGACCTTGGGCTTATGAGTCCCACGCTCTAACCGACTGAGCTACGCCGACAAAAATCAAACTGCTTTACTTTTTATTGATAGTTAAATGCAGACTAAATTAATGCGACATTGTAAGGCATAAGCCAAATCGTCGCTTTTCTCAACCATTTTACCCGGTATAAGAGACATGGATTTTGGCATGTCACGTGCCGGAGTGTTGCGGGGTCAGGAATCGAACCTGAGTCCTAAGGTTATGAGCCTTATGAGATGCCACTTCTCCACCCCGCGATATAAAAACAAGTTTTTTCATTCTACTAGAAAATTTTCCAAAAAGCAAGATGCTGGGGTTTTGCGCTTGCGCAAAACCCCAGCATTAAGGCTCCCAACAGCATCATCCATTAAAGCTACAAATCTCGTTCGAAGAATCTTCCATCAAATACTTGCCAACGTGCTGATAATATTCCAACTGAGCCTGTTGTGCTTCCTCTCTTTTTTGTATGACAAGATCGTCTATCAAATGAAATTCATCTTCCTGCTCAAAAACGGGCAGAAATTCGGAAAGTATACAGTTTAAGATAAATTTCCCACGCACAGAGACCTTCTCGTGCTGTAACATCTTGCCAGCAGAAACAAAAAGTGATAAATCTCTTTTTGTAATCATTAGGTTAAAGTGATCATACGCGAAAGTTTTCTTGCCTTCTACTTTCAAAAAAGCAGAAAGGAGCGCGCGCTGCTTGTAAAGCAGATTTAAATAAGAATTATTATCCATAATACAAATATTTGGTTGTTTTTGAAATGTGATTTCCGTAAACAATAACACACAAAAGGTAAAAGTGCAACAGTGCTGTTCTTTATAAAAACTGCTTTTTGTGTTAACATTTTTCAATATGGAAAAAGAAAAACTAGCGCATTATAGGCACACTCTGGCACACCTTTTGGGCGCTGCAGTTATGGAGCTTTACCCAAAGAGCAAGCTGACCTTGGGTCCAGCTGTAGACAACGGTTTTTACTACGATATAGACGTTGGAGGAAAAAGCGTAACAGAAGAAGATTTGCCAAAGATTGAAGAAAAGATGAAAGAGCTTTTGCCTACATGGCTTGGATTTGAAAAAAAAGTTGTTTCAAAATCAGAAGCCGAAAATCTTTTTGCCGGTAATGAATTTAAACAAGAGCTCATCGCAGGCATAACAGAAAAAGGAGAAGAAATAACCTTGTACACTTCCGGCAGCTTCACAGACTTGTGTCGTGGCGGACATGTGGAACATCCATCAAGGGAAATAGATATAAACTCATTCAAGCTAGACCGCGTAGCAGGCGCGTACTGGCGCGGAGACGAGAAAAATAAAATGCTTACCCGCATATACGGACTTGCGTTTGAATCAAAAGAAAAACTGGACGAATATATAGAACAAACGGAAGAAGCAAAAAAGCGAGACCACAGGGTTATAGGAGAAAAAATGGATCTATTTTACTTTGACGAAGCCATTGGCAAAGGTTTACCTATCTGGCTCCCAAACGGCAACATAATAAAAGAAGAACTTGAGAAATGGGCAAAGGAAACAGAAGAAGCTTGGGGCTACAAACGTGTCACAACACCAATCATAACAAAAGAAAACCTTTTCTATACCTCTGGACACTTGCCGCTTTATAAAGAAAGCATGTATGCCCCGATTGCGATTGAAGATGAAAATTACTATATCAAGCCAATGAACTGCCCATTTCATCACAAGACTTTTGCTGCGCGGCCAAAAAGCTACCGAGACTTGCCTCTGCGCCTTGCAGAGTACGGATGGTGTCACCGTTATGAAGATTCTGGTTCACTATTTGGACTCATGCGAGTACGTGGAATGCAAATGAACGATGCGCACATATATGTAGAAAAAGAGAAAGCTGTTGAAGAATTCGTACAAGTTATAAAACTTCACGAATACTACTATAAAAAACTCGGTATCACTAACTACGAAATGGAGCTTGCACTTCGTGATCCAAACAATATGACAAAGTACCATGGAGACGAAGCTGACTGGAAGGATGCGGAAGATATGACAACAGAAGCCATGAAGTTATCCGGCGTACCATTCAAGGTGGTAAACGAAGGCGCCGCATTTTATGGACCAAAAATGGATTTCCAGATTTATTCTTCAATAGGACGCTCTTTTACCGCATCTACAAACCAGCTTGATCTGTATATGGGTAAAAGATTTGAGCTTGAATACACAGACAAAGACGGGGTACGAAAAACTCCAGCTATCATCCACCGAGCACCGCTTGGCACACACGAGAGATTTGTCGGTTTCCTTATAGAGCACTATGTGGGCAAATTCCCTACTTGGCTTTCTCCGCTGCAAGTAGCTATAGTACCGGTGAAAGAGGCGCATGAGGAAAGCGCGGCGAAGCTCGCTAGCGAGCTTCGCCGCGCGATGGTCCGCACAGAAGTCATCGCAAATGGAGACAGCCTGGGTAAACGTATCCACAAAGCAAAAACAATAAACACTCCATACATAATCGTACTCGGAGACAAAGAAGTTTCCTCTGGTAAGCTAACGATAGAAAAACGCGACGGCACAAAAATAGAGATTTCAGCCGAAGAATTCCAACAAAATATTGTGGAAGAAATAAAAAATCGCTCCTAGAGCGATTTTTTATTTCTATATATCTAGCTCTGCCATCTTGGCATTGGACTGAATAAAGGATTTGCGCGGAGCAACTTCCGAGCCCATAAGCATGTCAAACACAAGATCCGCCGCGACAGCATCCTCTACAGATACTTGCTTTAAGGTGCGTGTTTCGTGCTTCATTGTTGTCTCCCACAGTTCATCTGCATTCATTTCTCCTAGACCCTTGTAGCGCTGTATAGAAACTTTGGCTGACTTTTTGGTTTTTGATGTTTCCACCTCTTCCGTTTCTTCCTCTGCTTCAGCCTCAAGCTCTTCGGCAGATTCAACTTCTTGTATGTCACTGACATCTCCGCCAACTATCTTGAATTTCTCTTCATCAGAGAAAGCATAAGCAACTTCCTTGCCTTTCTTTATCTTGTAAAGCGGCGGCTGAGCTATATAAAGGTAGCCGGACTCTATAATCTGTTTGAAGTACCGATAGAATAATGTAAGTAAAAGTGTGCGTATGTGGGCTCCGTCTACGTCCGCATCTGTAGCAATAACTATTTTGTGATAACGGATTTTTGCAATGTCAAAAGTATCACCGATAGATGTACCCATAGCTATCACTAAGTTTTTTATTTCTTGTGAACCAAGCATTCTGTCTAGACGTGCTCGTTCTACGTTCAAGATCTTCCCACGCAAAGGCAGTATCGCCTGAGTGCGCCTATCTCGTCCCATTTTTGCTGTACCGCCAGCAGAGTCTCCCTCTACTAGAAATAGCTCAGACTCTTCTGCGCTCCTGCTTTGACAGTCTGCAAGCTTCCCTGGCAAAGTCATTCCTTCCAATGCGCCTTTTCTGAGTATGGAATCCTTTGCGGCTTTTGCAGCTTTACGCGCACGCAAAGCCAATATGGACTTGTTTATTATCGCTTTCGCATCATCTGGATTTTCTTCCAAGAAGTTTGCAAAAGCATCTCCAAAGACTGTTGCGGTGGCACCCTGAGCCTCTGTGGAGCCGAGCTTTGCTTTGGTCTGTCCTTCAAACTGTATCTCGCGAAGCTTTACAGACACAACAGCAGTCAAACCTTCAAGCACATCGTCTCCAGTAAACGCCCCATCCGCCTCTTTCAAGAAATTATTTTTCTTGCTGTAAGTATTCAAAAGCCTGGTAAGAGCTGTCTTGAAGCCAGTAACGTGAGTACCACCTTCTGGGGTGTAAATGTTGTTTGCAAAAGCAGTAATACGGTCTGTTATGTCGTCCACATATTGGAGCGCTACTTCCACACCTACGCCATCTACTTCTTTCTCTACATAAAATATATGTGGGTGCACGGGCTTTTGCATTCTGTTGTTGTATTTTATCAGCGAAGCAAGTCCACCCTCAAAGTAGAAAGTAGTAGAAGGGACTTCTGCAGCAAGATCTACGAACCAAAAATACCCGTCCGTAGGCATTTTACCTTCGTATTCTCGCGCGTCTATTATCTGCACACGCAGTCCCTTCACAAGGTATGCCTGCTGTCGCAAACGATTCACTACAGTGTTCCAGTCAAACTTTATACCCTCTTTGAAAATCTCTGCATCTGGCTCGAAAGTGATAATTGTTCCATTCTGTTTTGTTTTGCCAATATTTTTTACGTTCGCTTTTTTCTTGCCTTGACTATACTCCTGTACATATACACCTCCATCCTTGTGGACTTCTGCTCTTGTATATATGGAAAGTGCATTTACCACAGAAGCTCCAACTCCGTGTAGACCTCCGGAAACTTTATAACCCTCACCACCGAACTTTCCTCCAGCATGAAGCGTGGTCATGATGGTCTCTAGTGCAGAAACTTTTGTCTTTGGATGAATGTCTACCGGTATACCGCGACCATTGTCTGCTACACGGATGCGGTCTCCTGGCAAAAGCACGACTTCTATCCTGTCTGCAAATCCGCCCATGGCTTCGTCGCGAGAGTTGTCAAAAATCTCCCACACCAAGTGGTGCAAGCCGTCTATGCCTGTTGTACCTATGTACATTCCAGGCCTTCTGCGTACAGGCTCTAAACCCTCCAGGACAGAGATACTTTCTGCACCGTATTTGCTTGCTTTCTTTTTATCTTCAAGTGACATAATGTAAATAAAAAAGCCTTGATTTCAAAGCTCTTTATGCAAATGTTCTGTTACCTTTTCACAGCTCCATTATAGCATACAATCTGCCTATACATAAGCTAGTTTTCCACTATTTTGCCCCCAAATAAAACCTTTATTTCTAAAGATTTTTACTACTTGACGTTTTGTGTTATGTATGATACTATGTACAAAAATAAAATTAAAAATGACAAAACTTCTCAAAACTTTCGGTATTAAATCCTACAGAGAACTGATAGGAAAGACAATGGTTGTATCTTTTACGGAAGACAAAGAAAACAGATACGAAATTTACTTTAGGATTAATTATTTTGCAAAATGGAGTGATGTAATTGAGTTTGAATATGTCGATGCTTCTGTGGCACGAGATGCAGTACTTCAAGTAGGTCTTTTTGGTGATAATGACTTTTACATAGTTATTATTGATAAAGATAATAACGAGTACGGGTACTACGAAACCACAAAGAAACGGAAAAACTCAAGCCGTATAACAAATGGCAAAATAAAAATTATTGACTAGCAAAAGTGGTTTGAAAAATCCCAAACCACTTTTTTATTTATCTAATTGTAGCACCATATACTTTCGCAGTCTCTTCCTCCAACTTTTTGTGCAAATTATTTACTTCTTCATCTGTAAGTGTGCGATCAAGTGTTCGGTAGGTTACATGGTAGGCATAGCTTTTCTTCCCTTCGCCAAACTTTGCCGCATTTTCATATTCGTCGATTAAAGACATTTCCTCTGCCAAGTCCCCGACAACATCACGCACAAGGTCAAAGTAATTGTTCGGGGCAAAACCTTCTTTCTCTACAATAAAAGAAATATCGCGAGTAACAGCTGGGTATTTGCTAACTTCTTTATATTTCTGCCCAAGTACAAGCTGCTTCCTCACCCTTTCATCCGCGCTCCAGAGCAAGCGAATGTCCGGTAGCTCCATGGAAAGTATCGCGAGTCTTTCCAACCCAAAGCCGAATGCCCAGCCATTGTATCCTTCTATGCCTAGCTTTGAAAGAACAGAAGGCTTTATCATTCCCGCGCCAAGTATTTCTACCCATTCACCAGCAAGCTTTACTTCTATCTGCGTTGATGGATCAGTATATGGAAATGTATCATCTAAAAATCGATATTCTATCTTTCCAAAAATTGTTTCCACGATATCAGACAAAACTTTTTTCAAGTCGTCCAAAGTAAGGGCGCCTTTTTCATTTGAGATTATTTTCCAGCCATCTATCTGATGAAAAACATTCATGTGCCTGCGGTCTATCTCGTCTTTCCTGTAAACCTTGCCGAAGCACAACGCCCCAAGGTCTTCTTTCCCTGCGTACTTTTCTTTTACATCTTTATCGTTAAAATAGTAATACCAAGACACTGTGTTGTGTGTACGTAAAATGTTTCTCTGGTCCACATAGTAAGTATCAGACTTTGATCGCGCTACATGGTCTGCCGGAAAATCAAAAAGGTCAAAGGTTATATCTGTCGGCACAATCTCTGGTATTTGTATAATATCCAGCCCCGCTAAAGCTGGAACTTCCTGAACTCTTTTAACTATTTCGTGAAGCGGACTGCCTTCTGTGCGAGAAAGATCAGGCATTGCCAAATACCTTTTCATCCTAGTTGCTTCAGTATCCACCCTACCTTCAAGCTCGGCAAGCAGTTTCTCTTCTTGCTCTCCGGAAATTTTTATGTTCATACGCCATACTTTAGCATAAAAACAGTCAATCAAAAACCCCCTGCGTGAGGGGTTTTATTTGTGGAAAATCTCTTTGCTGCCGACCGTGCTGTTGATCTCGTGCTTGTTTTTGTCCAGCGCAACCCAAGATATGTACATGTCGTCCAAATCGTAAGTCTCGCTCTGTGGTATTTCCATGTCGGCTTCTGCTAAAAAGTACGCCAAGCCTTGCTCGGACAAATTCACGAGCGGAACTTCTATTTGCGCCTCTTTTGCGTACACTGGTGCAGAATTGTCTTTGTACATTTTCAGCCTTTCTATTTTTATACGAAGAGCGTCGGTTTCCTTGTCCACAAATGGCGAAGCAGCGAATTCTTCAAAGTTTGCTTGTTCGAACATAAGTTTTGCAAGCTCCGGCAACAAACGCTCTTTTGGTATATTTTGCAAAGAGTTTTCTTGTTTACTATTTGGCTGTAGGAAATTTTCCATATTCATATTTTTCAAGATATTACAAAAGTTAAGATAATAAATCAAGAAATTCTGCCTCTTGCAAAACTGATACGTCGAGACTTTGAGCTTTGTCCAGCTTGCTACCTGGGTCGCTGCCAGCCACGACATAAGAAGTTTTGACGGAAACGGAACCAGATACTTTGCCACCTAAAGCCAAAATCTTCTCCTTGGCTTCATCGCGGGACATAGTAGACAAAGTTCCGGTCAATACAAAAGTTTTGCCAGTAAACTTGCCTTTGGCACGGTGCTTTGCTTGGCCTACTGCAACGCCGTTTTTCAAAAGCTTGTTTATGAAATTTATATTTTCCTTTTGTTTGAAGAATTCTACAATACTTCTGGAAACTACTGGGCCTATATTTTCGATTTCATTTATCTCTTCCTCTTTTGCACAAAGCAAAGCCTTGAGTGTCAAAAAATGTTCGGCTAAATCTTTTGCCGTCTCCTCCCCGACATGCAGTATGCCAAGCGAATACACAAAGCGCCACAGCGATATTTTTTTCCTGGCTTCTATGGAGTCTATAATGTTCTTCGCAGACTTTTCGCCAAAGCGCTCCAGCCCCGCAAGATCGGCTTCCTCTAGTGTAAACAAGTCTGCGGAATCGGTGATAAGCCCTTCTTCTTGCAAGCGATCAAGTATTTTCGGTCCGACTTCATATATCTCAAAAACATTTACAAAATGCTGCATCTCGCGGCGATTTCTGGCAGGGCAATTTTCATTGGTGCAATAGTAAGCAGCAGACACAGAATCAGAACTTCCTATCTCTCTCCTTTCCACGATACTGCTGCAGACAGGACACTTTGTCGGCATTACAAATTTCTTCTCTTTGCCTGTGCGGAATGATTTTAATACTTCTACAACTTCTGGTATCACATCTCCAGCTTTTTGTATTACTACAGTATCACCGTTTCTTATGTCAAGGCGCTCAATCTGATCAGCATTGTGAAGTGTAGCTTTCGAGACAGTAGAGCCGGCTACAAATGTCGGAGTAAAGTGCGCAAGCGGGGTCAAAGCGCCAGTACGCCCGACATTGACAGTGATATTCTGCACAACAGTCGTAGCTTTTTCTGCCGGATATTTGAACGCCACAGCATATCTTGGAGCCTTACCAACCACGCCAAGCTCCTCTTGCTCGGACAAATCATCCACACATATCACCACGCCATCTGTACCATAATCCATCTCTTGCCGAATCTCGCCTACCTTGTCTATAAAAGCAAAAACCTTATCAAGACTTGTGGCAAGCACTTCGTGATTATCTACAGCAAAACCCATCTTACGCAGGAAATTGTGTTTTTCTGAATGTTTTTCTATTTTGAAATTCCCACTTATTTCGGCAATATCATAAGCGGAAAAATCTAGCTTGCGGGCTTTTACAAGATTTGGATCAAGCTGCCGCAGGCTGCCTGCGGCAGCATTTCTAGTATTCGCAAAAAGCGGCTTGCCTTCTTTTTCATTTTGTTTATTTAGCATCTTCCAAACTTTCTTTGAAAGCAGCGCTTCTCCACGCACCTCCAGAAAGTCTGGGGCGCCTTTCGGCAGACAAAGCGGTATAGAATTTATCATTTTCAGATTTTCTGTTATATCTTCACCTACGTAGCCGTCACCGCGAGTCGCACCACGGACAAATTTGCCATCTTCGTACACCAAAGATACAGCCAAGCCGTCGAGCTTCAATTCTGCGAAGAATTCAATCTTCTCGTCTTGCGCCAATAGTCCGCGTACGCGCTCTTCCCATTTTAGGACTTCCTCTTTAGAGAAGGCATCATTTAGAGAAAGCATCCGTTTTTTATGAGAAACTTTTACAAATTTATCCAGCGGTTTGCCAGCCACACGATCTAGCGAATTTTCTTTTTTTTTATATTCAGGATATTTTTCTTCCAAATCTCGGAGTTCACGAGTTAGAGACTCGTATACATCGTCCGTAACAGAAGGATCATTTACCACATGGTATTTCAGACGTAAATCAGCAATGGCTTCCCGCAAGGCCTCGATCCGGCTTTTAGCTTTTTCTTTCATACCGGCATTATACCACGAGGCTTTTGTCTAAAGCGAAGGAGGTGTCGGCTCGGTTCCGCCGGAAACTACATCGTTTGGATATTGCACTTTTATGGCACGCTCTACTACACGCAAGCTAGAACTGCCAGCAGAAGAACAGTCTGTGTTGTAGCCAAAAGACTTTATGACAGTGTAGCTGCCGATAGTACCGTCCGGCAATGTGACTTGTGCATCTTTGTCTACATTTACAACAGCGCAAGAGAGAAGATTTGTCTCACTATTCGTAAACTGAAGCTGGAAATCATATCGAGTGCCGGAAACTGTTGGACTGACAGTAGTACCGCCACAATCAAAAGATGAGCCCGATGAAGAGAAAGCATTCTTCTGCAAGTCGGCATACAAAGCACATTCAGAGCCGGAGTCCGCCGCAAAGAAAGAGTAAGTCGCTTCACGCGCTTGTGAGGTGAGCAAAATTTCCTTGTAAGCTGTATTTGAAATGCCTAACGTAATAGCCAAAACAACAGCAGAGATAAGAACCGCAAAAAGTACTACGAAGCCTTTCTGATTTTTAGTTTTTGTTTGCATGTTTTTCATATTATGGCGTTATAGGCGCAGACGAAGCTGCGGTGAACCAGTTCATCAGATGCTCTACAGTAGAAACAGACTTTGTACCAGCACCTTGCAGCCAAGATACAGTAGAAGTTACAAGCACTTCATCTGGTGATACAGAGCTAACTTTTATCGTCCGTACAAACGGCGTAGTGTCCGAACCTTGGTAGCCGAAGTAAGAGGCACTGGAAGCATTTATATATTTGCGCAAAGCAGGACAGCCGCCGGACGTACATGCAGAAACAGTGAGTGCTTCTGCGTCTATCGCGCAGCCAACAGAGGAAGAGCAAGCATTCATCTGCGAAGTAAAATCTGCCCAGCCAGTTGTGCTGCCTATGGCATCTGTATCGCGTATATTACGCACCAACTCCACACCCTCGCCCGCCAGCGCCATCGCAGCAATCTTGTTTTTGGAATAAGTGACATTGTTTATGCCCCCAGCTGTAGCACTGATAAGTCCGATAATAGAAATAGTAAAGATAGAAAGGGCAACAAGCGTCTCCACCAGCGTAAAACCTTTTTGATTGTTGTATGAAGATTTTTGCATATTATGAATCTATAAATCTTTGCGAAACTGTAGTCTGGATATCAAAAGGTGTCAAAATATCTTTGTATTGGATAGTTCCGGAAAGTCGTATCACTGCTCGCGGCTGGACTGCATCTGTAGCGCCTATGCCAGTGCCAGAGTCTGAAAACGGGGCTGAACCAAGTACTGTAAAACCAGAATCCGCAGAGAATTTAACGCCTTCTGCAGATATGGGGTAAAAGTCTGCACCACCGTTTATAGACTTGTATAGTCGGTCATTTGTATAAAACATATATACGGCCTGGTCGGCATCGTTGGCAGGATCGCCGGTTTGAGTTTCAAAAGCAACAGATCGCGCCTCGCCGCCTGCCCCTGGGCCACAGTCGCTTGGTGTCACGCCGGATATAGAGCCGACCAAATGTTCTTCGCTCCCGCCAAGCGGCGAGGCGCTGACACCAGCCGGACAACGAAGTGTAGAACCAAGACGGATATTGCGTGACATATCCTCCAAAATAAAACTCATATTGTCCAGGATTGCTCTTTGTGATTGGGTTTTCTTGTGGCTGCTGTTTGCCGAAAGAACTGCGCCGACACCGGCGATCATAACAACAACAAAAAGTCCGACAGCAATCATGACTTCCACCAGCGTAAAACCTTTTTGATTGTTGTATGAAGATTTTTGCATATTATTGAACACTTATCTGTCCCAGACTATTTACCAAGACATGCTTCGTTACGCCTTTGGGAGAAGTGATCTCTATATCTGCTTGGCTGTTCCCGCCCGCTGCAGATGTATATATCATAGCATCTGGAAATGGACGCTTGAACATTATCGTTACCTCCGGCACAACAGCTCCATCTACTGTGATAGATGTTACCCTGTCTCCTGTTGTTATAAACGTGCGGTCAAGACATTCGGTAGACTGGGTAGAACAGGTAGTTGCGAGCTGTCCTGATGTTTGATCTGCATCATATTTGCCATCAATATAGCCACTGCCGGGCAAATCTTGGAAATAGATAAATTCTTTCCCAGGTTGATTAAAATCAGAAGACGCAGAAGACACACTGGAAAAATACACTCCGTACTTTGGTACATAATCTATTGGCGCACCGAAGCCTCCCTGCAAAGTGGAGACTTTACCAGATACAGCCTCTCTTTGTGCTTGGGCTATGCGCAATGCTATGTCCTGCGAAATATTTTGTAATGAAAGAGAAGTAGAGAAATCGCTGAAGTTGAAAAGTACAACGGTAGATATTAAGGCAAATATACTTATAACAACTACAAGCTCTATAAACGTAACTCCGCGGATAAAACTTGCTTTAGTTTTAATAAAAATCTTTTTCATGTTAGTGCATAAACCAACTCAAAAACCCCATAAAATCTATCTGCAAGAAGAAGACTATGAGCGTACCGAGTACCATAAAAGGCGCAAAAGGTATCTCTGTGGACATTTTTACTTTGCCCATTTGAAGGAGCATGGAGACGACAGCGACCACGGCACCCATCCAAAATGCAAACATTAGGGCAAGAGCTCCCGAACTGCCCCCAAGCAGAAAGCCGATACCGAGCGCCAGTTTTGCATCTCCCAAGCCCATCCACTTGCCTTTGGATATATACCAAAGCATAGCAAACGGTACAGCAAGCAATACAGCATAAAGCATGTACTGGTAAGAAATTGCTCCGCCAAAGTAGAAAGAAGCTGTCAGGAAAGAAAGGATAATGAAAGCAAAGACAAGCTTGTCTGGGATGATCGTATGCCGCATGTCATAGACGGATATAACAATAAGCAAAGAAAAGATAACGGCATATAAGGTAAAAAAGAAAATACTAGAAGCATTTACACTCCCGACAGAAGGCATAAATACTTTGCTAAGTAAAAGAAACACAACAGCAGTCACAGCCTCTACTAGCGGATACTGCAGAGAAATCTTGCTCTTGCACATTGCGCACTTGCCGCCAAGCGCTACATAGCTGGCTATAGGAATCAAATCTTTACTTTTTAAAACAGTAGAACAAGACATGCAAGACGAGCGTCCTCCCAAACCACGGCCAGTATTCAAACGCAAAATGACAACATTCAAAAAGCTTCCAACAATGGAACCGAGTACTAAAAATAAAAGTGAGAATACTATATTCACTACCTAAAGTATAACACTGACCTAAACAAAAAACCACCTTTGCAGGTGATTTTTTGTTTACAACTTTCAATATATTTTATAAATTAGACGTATTACCACCATCTACTTGTGTACCAGTAGAGCCTGAGCCTGAAGAACCTCCTATACATTGACCTCCAGTTGCGGTACCTGAATTTCTCCATCCACTATTATCTACACACCAAGTAGGGTTACCATCACCTTTCATTGTAGTGGACATAGCCCACTTCTGCCCAGTGGCATCAGTGTTGCAAATAACTGAATTTTGTCCGCCAGAACTAGCAGCAGAGTTTTTTCCAATTTGAATCAATGCTTGCTGAACAACGGTATCACTAAACGCACCACCAGAACAACTTGTAACAGCTCCACCGCCATTAGCTAAACCATAAGTTCCATTTTGGTCATAATACAACTCTATTTGTGCTGCCATATTTGCCATGCCGCCTTTAACTGCTGCTTGAGCACCTTTAGCACGGGCACTGTTTAGTGAAGCAAGCACAACTGAAGCCAAAATGCCTATTATAGCAATAACCACCAAAAGCTCTATGAGCGTAAAACCTTTTTTCATGGAAAATCTTTTCATATAATACGATTATACTCCAAAATATTGTTAATAAAAGCCTTCTTGTGGATTTCTAGTTTATAGAGCTTGCGATGTTGTATATCGGAACAAGAACCGAGGTCAGCAATATTCCTACTCCCACACCCAAAACCACAATCATAGCGGGCTCTATAAGACCGACGAGCGTATCCACAGCATCATCCACTTCGCGCTTGTAAAACTTAGCTAGTGTTTTAAGTATGGATCCAAGTGAGCCTGTCTCTTCTCCAACTTTTATCATTTGTACCATAATCTGCGGTATTTCTTGATTTCGATCCATTGCTTCTGAAAGAGCACTACCTTCCTTCACTCTGTCTGCGGCAGATTTCAAAATATTTGCATAAACTTTATTACCAACAACATCAGAAGTTATCTCTATAGACCTCACTATAGCTATACCAGAAGAAAGCATAGTATCCAAGTTATCTGCTATACGAGAAAGGTAGAGTTTTTTAAAAAGATCACCAAACCCTGGTATAGAAAGCTTCACGCTATCTAAATAAACTTTGCCGGAGTCTGATCTCGAAAGATGAAAAATATACGCGCCTGCGGCAATAAGAAATACAATAATAAGCAACCCATATTGCACAAAAAAATTACTGATAGCGATTATTATTCTAGTATAAATTGGTATTTCAAGACCAGAGTCTATAATGATAGCAGAGAGCTTTGGTATAACCAGCACAAACATGAGCGCCATGACAGTGATGAAAACAATAATAACAAAAGCAGGATACACCAGTGCGTTTCTGGTCTTGGATGTCAATTCATATTGCCTATCCAAATAGTCTGCGAGATATAGAAATGTCTGAGTAAGCTTTCCAGACTCTTCGCCGGCCTTCACCATGTTCACATAAAACGGAGAGAAAACATCTTCATGTTTTGCTAAAGCACCAGATATAGAAAAACCTGCTTGTAAATCATCTACAACCTGAGTCAGTTTCTTGGAAAGCAGTCGATTTTCAGCATTAGAAGCCAAAAGAGAGAAAGCTTTCAGTGCTGAAACTTGTGCCTCAAACAAAGTAGAAATCTGCCTGGAAAGTATAACTACGTCCTTCAGTGCCACTCGTTCAAAAAGATTTGTTTGAAAAACAGATTTTTCTTCGTTATTTTTTATGAGTGTAACTATAAAACCACGGCGCTGCAAAGCACCTATAGCCAAGTCTTTGTTTACAGCGTCTATAGTACCTGTCTTTTTTTCTCCTTCTTTGGTTAAAGCTTCGTATCGAAAAATCATAATTAAATTAGGCGCTCCAACGCTTTAGGATTAAGTGAATTAAGATACGCATTTTCCATTGTTATTTCTCCTTTCTGCACCAGCTCAAGCAAGCTCCTGTTCATATCTATCATGCCGGACTCATATCCTGTCTCTATAACCACATCTATCTCATGGGTTCGCTTCTCTCTTATCAAGTTTGCAACAGCATTGTTGTTTACCAGGAATTCATATGCCGGCACAAGTCCGCCTGTAATGCGCGGTATGAGACGCTGAGAGAAAATGCCAAGCAACGAATTGGAAAGCTGGATGCGTATTTGATCCTGTTGCCCAGGTGGAAATGCATCTATTATGCGATCTATGGTCTGTGAAGCATTGTTCGTATGCAAAGTAGACAGAACAAGGTGACCTGTCTCCGCTGCAGTTACCGCAGCCGCAATAGTCTCCGGAGAGCGCATCTCGCCTATCATGATGACGTTTACATCTTCTCGGAAAACAGACTTCAAAGCTGTATTGAAATCTTTTGTATCTATGCCGACTTCCCGCTGGTCTATAAGCGAACGCTTTGGCTCAAACAAGTATTCCACCGGATCTTCAATGGTTACTATATGCTCCGCTCGTTCGGTGTTTATAAGGTTTATCATAGCAGCCAGAGTTGTAGACTTGCCTTGACCGACTGGCCCAACCACCAAGAAAAATCCCTGCTTTTTGCGGGCATAAGTTTCTATAATCGGCGGCAAATTCAAATCTGCTAGAGCCTTAACCTTTGGTATGATACGAAGGGCAACGGAGAGCATGCCCTTTTGCACATACGCATTGCCACGCATGCGAACCTCGCCTTTGAAATCATAAGAAAAATCAGCTTCTTGATTTTCTATAAACTTTGTCATTTTGTCCTCATTGCCAATCAGGACAGCGACGATACTCTTCATATCTTCGTTGCTTGGTATCGTCTGCTTGACTAGCTGGATGAGCTGACCACTTACACGGATGCTCGGCAGTCGCCCGGCTGACATATGAATATCCGAGCCGCCTTCCCTGACAGCAGTTGTGATAAGTTCGTCAATTGTTTGTTGAGGATTCATATTTATTTTGAATGTTCTTTAAGGATGTCTTTTATTTTTGTGATAACTTCTGACGGGGTGTTGTTTGCCTTTACTATATATCCGGCGATATTGTACTTCTTTGCCTCCTCTATGTCGTTCTGCTGGTTGCGATTTGAAAGAACTACCTTTACGGTTTTTGGTATCAGATTTTTCTCTTCTATCTTTTTCAAAAGCTCAAAACCAGTCATGCTCGGCATAACGAGGTCTACAAGCATTACGTCCGGAGTTGCGCCTTTTTGGATTTTGTCCCAAGCATCTTCCGAGCCTAGAGCTGTAGAAACTTCAAAACCGCTCTGTTTGAATTTCAGCGCATACATATCCAGCAAGAAGCTGTCATCATCAATAATAATAATAGTTGGATTTTCTGCTGACATATCTATAGTATAGCGCTTTTTTATAAAGCAACAAGTATTTTATGTGAAATTGTAAACTTCCTGAAATGGAATATCACCTTTTAGGCTTTTCAACATAGCATCTTCTCGCATAGTCAACATACCCTTTGCTCTAGCAACTTTCATGATCTCTGTATCTACGGGTTTTTTCAGAATAACGGACTCCATCTCTTTGTCTACTTCATACATTTCAAATACAGCCATACGGCCATGTGTGCCAGACGGGCAGTCGGCGGAAGGCACAGTCTCGTACATAGTATTACCTATCGGTAGATTCTTCTTGTACTCGTCCGGCAAGTCTGCAAACTGTTTATCTATCAAAGTCTTGGTGGCTTCATCCATTGGAACTTGTTTTTTGGAACTTTCGCAATTTGTTCTAACAAGTCTTTGTGCAATAGCCAAAATAAGTGTTGGAGCGATAAGGTAAGGATCTACGCCCATGTCTACAAGTCTCGGCACTACACCAGCAGCATTATTAGTATGAAGCGTAGAGAAAACCAAGTGGCCAGTAAGAGCAGCCTGTATTGCAAGCTGAGCAGTTTCTTTGTCACGTATTTCTCCTACCATTATCACATCTGGGTCTTGGCGGAGTATAGAACGCAAACCAGAAGCAAAAGTATATCCTATCTCAGGCATAACTTGAGACTGGTTTATATCAGGTATGTGGTATTCTACTGGATCTTCTAGAGAAACTACGTTCAAGGTCTGCCTATCTATCTGATTTAACATAGAGTAAAGTGTTGTGGTTTTTCCAGATCCTGTTGGTCCAGTTATGAGTATAAGTCCATAAGGCTTTTTCAGCGCCTCTTTTACCATAGCCAGATTTTCAGCAGACATATCTAGACCTTCAAGTGGCTTCACGCCCCGCTGCGAGTCCAAAATACGCATTACAACTTTTTCACCATAATAAGCCGGCAAAGTAGAAACACGAAAGTCGACTTTCCTTCCCTCTATCTTTGCAGAAAATCCTCCGTCTTGCGGCTTGCGTTTTTCATCAAGCCTAAGCTTGGAAAGTATTTTTATGCGAGCAACTACACCAGCATATACGTTGAGAGGTAAAACTATACTCTCGTGAAGTATGCCATCGACACGGAAACGCACTTTCACCTTTTCTCCTGTATTTTCTATATGTATATCCGAAGCATTACCTTCTGTCGCATGACGCAGAATAACAGCTACTATCTTTATGATAGGTGCATCTTCCACTAAAGCATTCTCTTTATCTAAACTTGTCTGTATAGATTCAGCAGAAGCTTGACCTTCAGTATCCACGTCCAGCATATCGCTGTCTATCTGTGATAGCGCTTCGCCAACCTCGCCCGTCAGACCTTGATACCCAGCCATAACTTTCATAAAGTCAGCCCTTGAGATCAGAAAAATCTTGTATGGCAAGTTTGCACGAGAAGAGATGAACTGCAGTGCATCCATAGCCTGAATATTTTCTGGATCGCGAATACCAACTTGCAACACATTGTCTTCCATACCTATCGGCACAGCTTTGTAATGGGACGCGGAGTCCTGCGGGATGACGTTTAGCATGTCTGAATTCAAAGCATTCATATCCACAACTTTAAGAGGGATACCGAAGTAGCTGCTTTTTTCTTCAAGAAGTTTTTTCTCTGGTACACCAGACTCTACCAAAACATCATCAAGTACCGCGTCTGCATTCTGCTGCAATGCGCGATTTATCTCTGGTATTTGCGCCTCAGAGATTATCCCCTCTTTTTCAAGATAATTTAAAAAACTCATATCAAAATACCAAACGCAAAACTACCTGGTACGAAAAGTAAGTGTCTGCCCGAATACATCGCGGCCATTTACTTTTGCTGCAGCGCGGTAGTAATACGTGGTAGCTGAGCGAAGTCCGGACACAGGTACAGCAAACACGCCGGATAGATTTTGCTGACTTCTAGCGGTAGAGGTAGTAAGGCTTTGGGGATTGGTGCCATATTCAAACCAAACTGTTGACCCAGAAACAGACTGAAGCAAGTTACCGTTTAGAGAAACACTTATAGCCTGTATTGCTGTAGCGCTACCTGTCTCAACCGCAACAGTGGATGTCGTATTTGTATTTGTTGCAGTGTTTGTACCGTTCTGAACCGGCGTAATAGTAGGCTGTGGAGTTGTGGAAGCAGGAGTCACAGGTACAGCACCTTCTGTGCCAATAGGCGCAAAAGGATTTGGGCGGCCTGGATTTGTGTCTGGAGAAAGAACTTTTGTAAAATCTTTCAGCTGTGTATACGGCGCTGTTTGCACTATAGAACTGTCCAAAGTTATAACCTTCATGTTTAGAAGCATTGTTAGAAACTCATTGCCAAGCTGACTACCGGCACCAGCTGAAGCACTACCAGCTTGTGCAGATGTAGACACAAGCCCAGCAGCAGGAGTGTCTTTCTTTATGAAGTAGTTATAGCCAAAGTATGCGATACCGATCGCCAGCACAAGGAAGAAAAGAGTTTTGAGTTTGGAAGACATATTATTGTTTTAGCCAATAGGTTGAAACCCTAAAGTCATACTTATAAGAATCGTTTGGTCTGCTTGGGTTCACTCCGCCCAAGTTTTGAGGAAGCTCCGGCGCAGTAAATGCCACAGAGTTTACGTCTACAATACGCAAACTTTTTTCCAAGTCTGAAATGAAACCGACAAAGTCTGAATACTTGCCCTCTGTAGAGAATTCTACACTAAAAGAACTATATGCCTTTTTCTTCTCAGCTAAACGGGCATTGTTCTCCTCTACTGTTGTTGGGCTGGCAGAGGTAGATTGAAACTTCACATTTTTCAAAGACATGTTGTATCTTACTGCCACATCGTTTATTTCCAGAATAAGCTTGATATTGTCTACATTGTCCGGCAAAAGCTTTTTCAAATCAGCCAATGTTTGCTGGTCAAACATATTGTACTTTTGAATAAGCTGGTTGCGCACAGACTCAAGCTCTGCAGCATTGGAAAGGGCCTGGTTGTATTCCGTCTGCTGTGCGCGCAAGTCTTGGATAGAGCTATACGTTGGACTGGTAAAGGTAAAGAAAAGTCCTATAGACACAGCAAGCATTATGATTGGTACGATAAATCTCATCATGACTTAATTCACTGTGGCAGTACTGTCTGGTAATTGACCTTGTGTTTGATCTGTAGTTGTATCTGCTGCTCCAGCATTCAACGAGTCTAGCAGTGCTTGGTTTTCAGGGGAAAGCTGCATGGTTTCTGTGTTGCTTGAATTTACAGCTGAATTACCTACACCCTCTCTGTTTACCATATCTGTGAAGTTCACAAAGCTTGGGTCTACGGTGAAAGATAAGTCAAAAGTCACGCGGCCTTTTTCATCCAGATTTAAGTTTGAAAATATGGGATTTTTTATGTATTTATTCTTTGCCAAAGAGTCCGACTGCAAAGCTATGGCATCATACCCTGTAGCTTTGCCGCTCATTTGCACATCTACAACCTTCTGCCCTGCATCTGTTTTTATCTCGTATGCAAACTTGGTAAAGCTTACGGTTTTCAAAGTCAAACCTTGCAGCGACTGGAATATGGGTGAAATAGCAATGTGCGTACCAAGTATTTCATTGGAAGCCTTTAAGCGCTTGTCCAGAGTTTGCATTTCGGAAATAACACTTGGGTCAAAATTCCTGCGAGCCAAAACTAGCTGAGAATCCATATTTGCCACACTTTTCTTTAAAGAAAGCTGGTAGGCATACGCTCCAGCTGCTGCAACAAGCGAGCCGATAAATACAATGGTCACAATAAAGTTCAGCAATGACACCGGATGCCGCGTAGGAAAACGCTCTTCAGAAAGAGGCTTTTTCGGCATGAAAGATGTTTGAAATTCTTTATCCATTTCAATAAAAGTTACATAGACATTATACCACTTTCATTTTTCATTTGTTATGTTGAGGGTGTGAATAACCTACCCTATTGCAACTCACGGAGAGCAAGTCCTACAGCTACAGCAAACTCTGGACCAGTTTGAGACAAAATGTTTTGCAGAAAGGCTGGTGCTTCGGTCTTTGCGAATGGATCACCAAGAATAACATCGGAACGAAAATTTGCCTTCGCGTAGTCTTGGAATCCTTTCATGAGAGCACCGCCTCCGACCATAATAACCTTGCTGACACTTTTGTTATATTTCTTCTCATAATTCAAAACAACACTGGAAGATTCAGAAAATATATAGTCCAGCTGTAAACGTATAATCTCTGCCACATTTGTGTCACCACCAGACGGTGCTATACCCTGTGTCCGCTTAAGCTCATCTGCTTTTTCAAAAGTTATATCCATTGCCTTTGAAAGCGCAAACGAAATATCTTGCCCACCCCTATTCACTACATGAAAACTGCGCACTATACCATGATCTACTATAGAAAGTTTAGTTTTAGAAGCACCGAGGTCCATGATAAGCACCGGAGACATCTCGTGTCTCAATACAGAGCGAATACTAGAAAATATTTCTATTTCAAACAAGTCTATCGTAAGTCCAGTTTTATTTACAATATCGCGATACTTTATCAGCACGTCATTATGTATTGCCACAGCAAGAACTTCGTTTTTCGCTTTACCTGTTACTATTTCTTCTCCAGGAGAAGTCATTTGTTCTTGGCGCGGTATCGGCCAGTAATCTAAAGAAACTTCAGATATCGGCACTGGTATGTACTTGCGTGCTTCTGTCGGAACAGCTGTCGAGTACTCGGACTCGCTGATCATATATGGCAGCTCTAGTGTAAAAATAAGGCTGGATGAAGAAAGAATGGAGATTGCGCCCTGCTTTGTAGTAGTAGAAGTTTCGCGCAACAAATCGGCGATAGCCTCAGAAAGCTTGTCTACAGGCAGGTTGGTGATCTGCCCCACGCTCGCACCTCCATATGGACCAAGCGCTAAAGCTCCGTAAGTTTCCAGCATTGCTTTGCCGTTTTTCTTTCTCAGCTGCACAACCTTAACAGAAGAAGAACCTATATCAAGTCCGAATACAGAAGCATTCGGACTTTGCTTAAAAATTGTATTTAACGAACCTAAAACTTTTTTTAATGGATTATCCATATAGTGGAATATCTATATCTGCGGTATATTTCTAATGAGACTAGTATAGCACGGCTTTCAAAAAATAAGCATATGAGCTTTTTCTCCAAAATTCTAAACATGATTTTCCCAGAAAAATGCCTGTCCTGCGGCAAACAAGGCAGCTTGCTTTGCAAAAAGTGCCTATACTCCCTGCCGAGAGCAAGCAAAGTGGCTCCAGAAACTATATCTGTATTTGAATACCGCCATAAGGCAATGAAAGACCTGATGTGGAAACTAAAGTACAGCCATGCTAAAAGAATTGCGGACATACTTTCGCCAATACTTTACGAAACACTTTTTTACGAAATATCTGAGAGGCAGATGTCGGAGAACTTTTTGAACCCGCTGCTGGTAGCCATTCCTATATCTAAAAGCCGCAAACGCGGACGCGGATACAACCAAAGCGAAGCGATAATAGAGAGCTTGCTTGCGCAAGACAAACAGAAGATATGGAACTACGCTAAGAATGTGTTGATAAAAGTGCGCGAAACTCCTCCTCAAGCGCGCATAAAAGTGCGCTCAGAAAGACTAGCGAACCTAAAATGGGCCTTTATTGTGAATGAAAAAATGAAAGACGAAATAAAAGGACGTAATGTCGTTGTGGTAGATGACATTACCACAACCGGTGGAACACTGGAAGAAGCGCGCCGCGCGCTCCGCAAAGCGGGCGCGCGGCGTATCCTGGGCTTCACTGTGGCACACTAGCTATTCGCGAAAAATTCTACTAGAACAAAGGTAAGCCAAAACGCTATGAGCAGTATCGCTTCGCGCCGTGTCAGGCTTCTGCCAGAGCGCATGAAATAGAAAAGCAAAATAGAAGCCGCAAGCATAAACATACCCGTCACATAGATGATCCGAAGTGGGAATGAAAAAGGGTGTATCAGCGCCAAGATACCGACCACTATAGTCGCATCCGCAAGTACTGTGCCGAGCAAGTCCCCTATAGCCAGCGAATCATCATTTTTCTTTATAGAACGCAAAGAGAAGAAAAGTTCCGGCATGGTAGTACCAAGACCAACTACAAGCATGCCGATAAGTATCGGACTCACACCAAGCCCAGAGGCCAGAGCGCTTGCAGAAGAAACTGTGAAGTTCGCACCAAGTAAAAGTACCGCCATACTAAAAAGCAGGAGTAAGAAATTTTTTGTTTTGCTTCCATTGCTTTGGTGTGAAGCAGTTTCTTCTTCCCCGCCGTCTCTAAATGCCATATAGTAAAAAACCCCTCCTGCAATTATAAGGGCTAAGCCTTCCAAGCGAGAAAAATGCCCATTGAAGCCGAGCACAAGCGGGAGCAAAAGAAGAAATGGGTACACACCCCGATTTTTTAATATTTTACTTTCTACCTTCAAACTTCTGCCAGCGTATAAGGTAACTATAGCAAAGATAAGGGATAGGTCTGCAATATTTGAACCAAATAGCATGCCCAAGCCAAAGGCAGGAATTTCTTTCACCGCTGCATTTATGGAAATAAAAGTTTCGGGCAATATAGATATAACCGCGACAATGATGAACCCGACAGTGTATTTGGATAAGCGAAAATTCTTTGCTAGCTTACCTGCGTATGTAGTAGCAAGAGTGGAGCCTTGGACAACCATATATATAGCTATAGCAAAGATAAGTAAATTATTTAGCATATTTCATATTATTTTTATTTCTAAAAAACCCTTTTGCAATCTCTATGAGTGCAATATTGAAAAGTCCAACCAACACCACAGCTGCCACCCACACAAGCGAAAGCGATACTGTACCAAACAAATTCTGCAAAAGCGGGTGGTATATAGCTGCCGCCATAAGCAGAACACCGATCGTAATTCCATATGTAAGGTAGTGGTTAGAGAAAATGGAGTAGGAGAAAATACTTTTATCTAAACTTCGCACAGACAGAGCCATGAGCAAAGTGTATGTCCCAAATGATGCAAATATAAATGTACGCACCACTTGCTCGTCTATGCCATGTTTTGTAAGTAGTGTGTAAAGCGCAAACAATAGTAGACTAGATGACAAGCCTATAACAAGTATTAGGAAACGCATGAGCGGATCAAAAAGTCCCTTTTTTACATTGTGCGGTTTATGCGCCAAGCCATCCGGATCTTTTTCAAAAGCAAAGGCAACTGCAGGAAAACTGTCTGCGAAGAAATTCACCCAAAGTATCTGTAAAGCATTTAGAGGCAGCGGCAAACCAACAAGTAACGAACCGCCTATCAAAACCAGCCCATCCGCTACGTTGGACAAGAGATATACAAGCACTTTGCGGATGTTGCCGAGTATTTGCCTGCCTTCTTCTACAGCCGCGACTATGGTCTCAAAATTGTCGTCCAAAAGTACAAGATCAGCAACGCTTTGCGCTACCTCTGTACCAGAACCCATGGCTATGCCTACGTTTGCTTGCTTTATGGATGGTGCGTCATTAACGCCGTCGCCAGTCATTGCCACCACTTCACCTTGTGCTTGATACATCTTTGCCACTCGCAGTTTATCAAAAGGAGTAACTCGAGCTATGACAGAGAGCTTCGGCAGCCGCTTGGCTAGCTCTGTATCAGATAACTTTGTGAGCTCCGCTGCGTCTATCACAGAGTCTTCACCAACCTCCATACCTATCTCTCGTGCTACAGCTACCGCAGTACCTCGGTGATCTCCAGTCATGATGACAGTTTTTATGCCAGAATATTTTACACGCTCTATTGCATGCTTTATGCCTGCCCGTACAGGATCACGGAAAGATATAAGTCCATCAAAAGACAAATTTTGTAAATGAGCCTCTTTCTCAAAGACGAAACCTTCTGCCTTTGTTACTTCTTTTGTCGCTACTCCAAGAACTCTTTCACCGGAAGATGCCAGCTCGTTTATCTGCTCGAGCATCTCTTGCCCCTTAGCAGAGCTCAAAGAAGAATGAGATAAAAGTATGTCTGGCGCACCGAAGAACACAAGCAGATGTTTATTGCCTTCTCGCACAAGTGCTGCAGAGAACTTTTGCTCCGAATTAAAAGGCAGAGTCTCCAAAACATGCTCCTTGTTTGATATTTCAGCAAAAGAAACCCCTCGCAAAGCTGCAGACTGTACCAGGGCCTTCTCCATGATCCTGCCGCTCATAAGCCACGTATCTGGCGTATCGTTTGGGTTTTCTACTATTACATTCGTATTCGTCAAAGCTCGCATAAGCAGCCTATTTTCCGACAAATCACCAAACGGTAAAACCTTTGACATGACCATCTTTGCCATTGTCAGAGTGCCTGTCTTGTCTGTAAGTATCACCGTTGTACTGCCCAGCGCTTCTGCTGCTACAAGACGCCTTACTACTCCCTTCCTTTTTGCCATTCTCTCTACCCCTGTAGCTAAAATAACTGTCATGGATACAGGCAAGCCTTCTGGAATAGCAGACACCGCTATTGCGACAGCCGTCAAAAACATCTCCACCCCAGAGTAACCAGAGAGTATTCCAACTATAAATACAACTAAAGTCATTGCGGACAAAATGATACTAGAGTGCACACTAAAACGCCCAATAGCAGCTTGCAGAGGCGTCTTTTCGTTTTCGGAAGAAGCCAAAAGTGAAGCGATCTTACCAAGTTCGGTAGAAGAATCCGTCCTGCACACAATAGCAGCGCACACTCCCTGTGTAACTAAAGTCCCTGCAAAAACCATAGAGGACTGATCTGCTAAAGCTGCTTCCCTATCCGCCGCCTGCACCGACTTGCCTACAGGCAAAGACTCACCTGTCAATACCGCTTCATCTACTTGAAAATCATTTACAAATATAACCCTAGCATCTGCAGGAACTCTGTCCCCTTGCGCAAGACGCACCACGTCGCCGGGGACTATATCCTCGGCATCTATTTCTTTTTCTTTTCCTTCACGAACTACTTTTGCACGCTGCCTTATATACGTCTTCAGTTGAGACAGGGCTCTTTCCGCTTTGTTCTCTTGATAAAATCCTAAAGCGGTATTTACCACCACAGCTATCAAGATAAAAGCGGCATCACGATAATGTGAAATAGCAAAAGTTATCCCTCCGGCAAGTATGAGTACAAGTATTAGAGGACTCTTCAACTGGTTTACAAGTATAGCAATCCAGCCGACTCCGCGTGAAGTTTGAATAGTATTTTTTCCAAAGGCAGCCAATCGCTCGCTTGCTTCAGCAACAGATAACCCAGCTGCCGTATCTGTGCCAAACAATCCTGCAACTTCTTCTTGCGACATGGACCAAAACTTCTTTTCTGTGATTTCTGCCAGCTTGTAATTCATCTATGTACCTTATTGTACAAGATGGGAAACTTTTTTGCACTGTTAGAAACAAATATTTCTTATTTTGTGTTAGAATATTTGTATGGAGATAGGGAGAAAAAAGCAGATTTGGTTCAAAAGAAAGTTGTACGGATATGGGTGGTATCCGTCTACTTGGCAAGGCTGGGCTATTATCGCCTGTTGGGCAGCCCTTTTCTTTCTGGGTATAACTTTTTTTGCTGAACATATAATATTCCCGATCTTTGTATTTATAATCACCGGAATACTTATAATAATTTGCTACAAATACGGAGAAATCCCTCGTTGGCAATGGGGAAAAGATAAAGGCAATAAATAAAATTAAATCCTTATCGATGTGGACATCCTGACCAACAACATGGCCGGTGTTTACCTGTAATCATCTTAGACTTCGCTACTTTTATTCTACGTTTACGTGTCTCTGGTTTCTTTGCATCTTCTATCCAACAAATCCATTCATTGCGAGCAAGTGGAGTAATATCTTCCCACACCTCACACACCTTAGGTGAAGTACTAATCATAGCACTTAAATCAGAAGGAATTTTATGCACCACACCCTGAGAGAATTTCATATATTTCATTAAAGAATATCATGCAAGACGAGCAATTAAAATGATTGGCGAATTGTAGTTACAATAGTATTTGCTATGTATTGTGTATCCACACTCTTCCTCAAATTACTTACTTGTCTTGGTAAAATATGTGCACCACATAACTCTTTTACTCGTTCACATATTTCATCTATATTATCAAAACTAGCTACCATACGTTCGAGCCCAGCATTTTTCAATATTTCAGAACACCCAATAGTTTCATTAACAAGCACTGGTATACCTATACAAGCAGCTTCTATTGGAACATTTCCAAACGTTTCAAAAATCGATGGACTAACCACAAGCCCCTGAGATGCATAAAAAGTCTTTAACTCATCAGCGTGCATACTTGGAATAATGCGAATAGTTTTGGGAATATTTTTCAAATCTTTCTTAGGAATATTACTTACAAGAGTTGCTTGATGTTTCCACCCTTGAGTTAATAATTTTTTGTGTAATTTAAAAAATCCATTAATATTTTTAATCTTAGTATACCTTCCAATACAAGCAATACGTCGATCAACAGGGTATTCAACAGCAGAACGAGTAAATATTGGAGAAATGGGGTTTGAAATAACTATCCCTCTCTGAACCTTTGTGCTTTTTGCAACAAGGCTATAAACTGCATCTTTACAAATTTGTGATGGAAAAATAATACGTGTTGCATTGCGAACGATTGATCTCTCCATTAGTGCAAATATATTGCGAAAATGTAAACCCATATCTTCTGTTTCCTTACTCAAAATACCGGCATACCAAAGCACTACAGGAATTTTTTCATACCGTGCAGCAATAGAAATAAGCCAAGGCATGAAATATGTCCCATTAAGTAAAACAATGTCTGGGCGTTCTCTGCGAAGAATACTCCTAATAGTTATTATTATTTCAGAAAAAGAATCTTCAACATCTTTAAGTGTTTTTGCCCGCTTCACAATACGCATAAGAGAATAATCGCATGTGCTGATTACATGATGCGTAAACCAATCAGGAGAAAGATGCCTATAAGCAACAGCAGAAAGAAATGAACGATATGCATTAAGCTCAATACCAATAACTTCTGTATCAGATCCATGTAAATAATTTAAAAGACTTAAATTGGTGGCAGTAATACCGGCAAGAGGCTCACGTGTAATATTCATAGCTAACTTCATTGTATTTAATATTATAGCATGAAATCAAAAAAATACAATGCCATTGAATTTTAAGCACCCAGCTAGCAAAACGATATCAGAATATGAAATGCCTTGTAAATCCAGCGGAATTTCAAAAAGAAAGCGGTTTCATTTAATTCGCCGTATTGTCAGTGATATTTCAGTCACCCAAGTAATAAATATAATTAGACTCAATCGTAGGACAGTTAATAATTAGTTTAATTTATTTGGAGAAAGAATTACTCTGTGTTAAGAAAAACGCTTGTATGCGAGTGGAGAAGTTAAAATTTATGGATAATACTTCAATAGATAAAGAAAAAAGAAATATGCCAAAGATTACAGAAAAATATGTTATATTATAAATATGCTTATTATGATAATGATCATGAAATAAAATATGAACAAAAAAAATCAACCTTATACTATTTTCTGTTTTGCTTATAAGTAGTTTCGCATATGTAAATCTGACTTATGGATCAGTACATACTTGGGATTTTACAAATAGCTCAGATTATAGTTTTGATGTTAGTAAGCTAAATGTTTCATCCGGTGAAGCCAAAATGAAGAGTGTGTCAACTCCTACTTGGTATAATGACTCTTGGGCGTATCGCAAAAAAATTACAATAGATAAAACTAAAGTTCCCAGCACTTTAACCAATTTCCCTGTCTTAGTTCAAAGAACCGATCTTGACTGGAAAGATACCAGTCATGGAGGTTCTGTAGCCAGAGCAGATGGCTATGATTTTGTTTTTACAGATGCCGACGGAATTACTATGTTAAATTACGAGGTTGAAAAATATACCGCATCCACGGGTGAATTAGTGGCCTGGGTGAATCTACCTTCAGTATCATCATCAGTTGATACTGAATTCTATGTTTATTACGGCAACTCTGCCGCAACTAACCAGCAAAATGTAAATGCCGTATGGGACAGTAATTATAAAATGGTCCAGCATGCCAAAGGATCTGGACAAATGAACGATAGTACATCAAATTCAAACAGCGGAACTATTTCAGGAGATCCTTTTGAAAGCTACTCCATAACAAGTGTTAGTCCTCATACTGGTTCTCATCAAGGCATCGCGACTGACGGGACTTACTACTACACTATTGATACTGATTCTATAACAAAATATGATTCTTCTTGGGTTCAATCAGCACAATTATTAAATGCAAACCAGTCTATCGGAGTTAACACTACCAATCATCTTAGCGATGGCGATTATTATAATGGAAAACTATATGTGCCTGTAGAAAATTATGTGCATCCTTGCGTTTCGTCTACCAATAACTACATTGTTACTTGGAATGCATCCGATTTAAGTTTTGATAACAAAATAGACGTATCTGGGATGGGTTTTAGCTCTGCTGGACTGGTAATTGACCCGAACGCTGGAGATAATGGAATTATCTACAATATTTCTTATTGTGATGGGACAAAAATATGGAAACTTGACTTAAGCACTGGCGCATATCTTGGGGTGATAAATCTTTCTCAGCCTATTTTGAATAGCCAAGGCATCACCATGAAGGATGGGTATTTCTACATATCCGATGATTTGAACGACATAGTATGGAAGGTTGCTTCAGATGGAACTGTTTTAAATTCTATCTTAAGCTATCCGCATGTTGCTAGTGGCTCTTTAGAAGGATTAGATTATAATACAAATAATTTATTGGTGTTGATTGACCAAGGGGTATCAGACAGAAAGGTTTATACATTTAGCAAACTTCCACTAACTAAAATTGGATCTGCGTTAGATTTTAAAAAGTCAGAGGCATTAAGTATTCCATACACCTTACCAGATAATGGAACCCTTAGTTTATGGTACAATCCGAAAAATTATTTTTATAATTATCAATCTTTACTAGATAATTCTGTTGGTGGAAACGATTGGGAAATGTGGGTTGATAGTACTGGGTATGTAAACTTTAGGGTCAAGGATGGCGAAACGGCGGTAAAGTATGACCTAGGTGACAATACTACGCAGGTTGGTTTGAATACATGGTTTTACATCACTATCAAATGGCAAAAAGGTGGAAATAAAACTCTGCTAGTCAATGGTGTCCAGCGTGGCACGAATGCGGCTACATGGATAAACCCTGGATCTAGCCTATACATTGGTGGGGGGAATCCCTTAAACACTAAAGATAATGGTTATTTTGATGAGATTAGAATATCAGATACCGTAAGGTCGAATAACTGGATTCTTGCTCAATATAACAACCAAAACTCGCCTTCTACATTTTTTTCAGTCGGCACTCAAACAGCACCATCTTTTGATGTTTCTGATCCATCAATTGTAGCGACTAATCCAGTTACAATTACTTCATCGTTAACGAGTTTTACAGAAACTGCGACCAAGAATGGTGGGGAAATAAAATATCAACTAACAAATAATAACGGTACAACATGGTATTGGTGGAATGGTAGTACTTGGGCATCGACCGTAACTGGTTATACAGAAGCGAATACTGCTTCTGATATAAACTCACATATCAGCACTTTCCCCGTTGGTGCAGGCGACTTTAATTTTAAAGGATATTTTCACTCCAATGGTTCTCAAATGATTCAGTTAGACTCGTTAGAATTTACTGATGATTCCACCGCCCCTATTATCTCCTCCGTCAGTAGTTCCACTACCAATACTTCCAATACAGTGACTTGGTCTACGGACGAACAATCTTCTTCTCAAGTAGAGTATGGTGTAACCAACAGCTATGGCTCTACCACCACAGAAGCAGATACTTCTCCAAGAGTAATCTCTCACAGCGTTGTGGTTTCTAGTCTTCTTCCTTGTACTGTCTATCACTATCGTGTGATCTCTAAAGATAGCGGATCTAACACAGCAACAGGTTCTGATAGCGCTTTTTCTACCACAGGATGTAGTGGTTCTGCCAATATAACTCAAAACTCCACCACCCCAATTACATTTGGAATAGGCGGGAGTGCTAGCCTGTCTGCTGGCACAGCCAACTTAGGACTCACCATCCCCGCCAATGCTACTGGCAGTAATGTTTTCTATCAGATCAAACAACTCACTGGCTCAACTGTAATCGCAGGAATTGGCTCACCTTCAGGAGTAAGTCCATCACTAAATCACATCTATGATATCAAAGCATTGAGCGGAGTTAACACCGAAATATCATCCTTTGGTCAACCAATCTCCATAACTTTAGTTTACCAAGACAGTGAAATATCAGGTTTGGATGAGTCAACTTTGAAAATTCATCGCTGGGATGGTAGCAGTTGGGTACAATTAGATAACTGTAGTGTAAATACTTCATCCAATACAATTACTTGTACAACAACTCATTTCTCAACTTTTGGACTTTTTGGTCAAGAAAATATCGTAGAAACAAATATCCCAGCTGGAGTTGTACCGTTAGGATTTTTAAATAAAGCTTATATTAAAAATCCACAAAACTTAGACCCAAAACCTTGCCCTTCTTACAATTTCACTCGCAACTTAAAGTATGGCATACGAGGAAAAGATGTTAAAGCTCTTCAACAAACTCTAAACTGTCTTGGTTTTACTCTGGCTCAAACTGGTGCTGGTTCTAGCGGGCACGAAACTACTTATTTTGGAAAAGTTACTAAACAAGCTTTAATCAATTATCAAACAGCTCACAACATTACTCCAAATGTCGGATATTTCGGGCCTATCACTCGAGAAAGTTTAGAGAATAATTCAAAGTAGTTTTGAATTTCTTATAAAAATAAATAAATAGAGGGCACAAACAACATATCTGTTTGTGCCCTCTAACAAAAATTAACTTAATCCTTCTTACTATTGTCTACCAAAAAGCATTGTATCGCCTGGAGTTGTCAATTCAAAAACCAGTGCCCCTGCACCGTTAAAAAAGAATGACTTAACTTTTCCAAGTCCCTCAGCAAAATCAGTTTCCTGCGAACCTTCACAGTATTTTCTGGTCATACCAAGACCACCAAAAGTAAGTGCATTAGAAGCTCCGAGTGTATAT
Source organism: Minisyncoccia bacterium (assembly GCA_039809265.1). Classification (GTDB taxonomy): domain Bacteria; phylum Patescibacteriota; class Minisyncoccia; order Phycocordibacterales; family UBA9973; genus JBDHUR01. The sequence goes on along the minus strand of JBDHUR010000007.1, from coordinate 1,684 downwards.
GGTCCAAAAATATTATTACAATCGGTGGTGGCATTAATCATCTTATCAACACTATTGAAGGTCAATGTGAAGGCTGTTTTATCCTTTGGTTCAATTACTTTGTCCCTTATGGTAGTTGCTTGCCAAACCCATACGCCTGCGGTCAATTTATCAGTATCGGATTGACCACCAATATTTCCTGTAAATATTTGCTTGTCATTTTCAGAAATAGTTATGCTTTCTCCGCGAACCCAGACTTCAACCTTTCCTGACTCATCAAGATATCGTGCACCAGAACCAGAAACCGCTGGTGACAGATCTAGATTTTGGAATGACAAACCTGAAATGGTGGCCTTATTGTTTGTTTGATCAAAAATAACAGTAACGGTTTCTTTTGAAACAGGGTCGGTAAACTTTACTGTGGAAGTTACTGCTTCTGTTTGTTTTTCTGCTGTATTCCCAGCAACAGGCTGTTTTATATTTTTTGCCTGAAACGCAAACCGTGCGATAAATATAAGAACCAAAACCGCTATAATAAATAAAATTATCTTTTTCATAATAAATAAATTATTGTTAATTATTAATAATATGATCTAATATAATGTGTATTTCCAATTTAGCACAATTTTAAGGTGTGTGCCAATATTATCGGTGTGTAGGCTTTATTTTAATAAATCTTTAATTATTACTGCTTCATTATGCATTTCATCTTTAGCCGCATATAAAAGTGTAATATTTTTGTTTTTCTTCACAATCTTTTTCAATTCAATAAAAGCTTCTTTGTTGACCACAATCTCTGCTTTATACTTTTTTTTAAACTCCTGCCATTTCTTAATATCATGGTCGAACCATTTGCGAAGTTCAGTGGACGGTGCAATATCTTTAAACCATATATCCAATTTGGCTTTTTCTTTAGAAACGCCTCTTGGCCACAACCTGTCCACTAACATGCGATAGCCATCACTTTTTTCATATTTTTCGTAAATGCGTTTAATTTTAATCATAACTTTAGACAAAAATCATCTCTGTCGTCTGTTTTTTACACCATGACCAGCTCCTTTAATGTGCAAAATCAACCCAGTCTCCCACACTCTCCTTAAAATCCCTATATACTTCTTTTGAATTTATCTTTGCCACACCGTTCTCAAATATCACAATTCCATCAACAACTTTTTTCTGCCCCTTGATATACCTTTGCAACGCCTCGGCTTTTACTTTAGTATCCTCCACCTGAAAACTTGCCGACTTTGTGTCTTAAATACCAACACGTCCATCCGAAAACTTAATAATATAATCCGGATAAAATGCGCGCTCTACACCATATGCGTCCATATATGCCACCGCAAAATATTTTTACATCTTCTCACCATTTTTGTACCACCACCTGCTTCAGCTCTTTGATGTCGTAGTGGAGAAAGAGTTTGTTTTTGAGAAAATAGTCGTTCGAATGCTGAAAACTTTCCAGCTGTTTCTCTAGCTTTACAATCCGCTCTTGGAGTGCCTCTGCTTCTTGATTCTTTTTTGGTGGTTTGGTTGCCATACTTATTTCAAAAGCTCGTCGCTTGGTATCTCTACCAATGTTTTTGCTATTTTCAATTTTGCATTCGGAAACCCTTTTCAAAAAAAATGCGGTGTTTGTTGGACAAAGTTCGAATGTATTTTGAGCAGAACCCTAACGAAGAATGAAATGCGCCTCGGACACGCT
>JBDHUR010000006.1:0-40764 GCA_039809265.1 Minisyncoccia bacterium | reverse complement strand
TGCCATTATTTCCTCTACAATTTTTTCCATACGCATGCTTTGCGAACCTTTTACAAGTACGATATCGCCTTCTGAAATCATTTCTTCCACTACATTTTTAGCTTGGTCAGCATTGTCAAAAGCAAAAATAGTATCAGACCTATAGCCCGCTTCTTTTGCCCCTTCGGCAATCTTGAGAGCACGTTTACCCACAACTACTAACACATCCGCACACTCTGCCGCCAAAGCCCCTATTTCTCTATGAGATTCTTCCGTCATTTTTCCAAGCTCTAGCATATCGCCCAAAACTGCAATTTTTCGCCCTGGGACTTTCACTTCTTTCAAAGTCTCCAGCGCGGCGCGAGCGGCAAGCGGAGAAGAGTTGTAGCTGTCGTCAATAATAAAAGTATTTTTCTCTCCTTCCAAAAGGTGCATACGTCCTGGGGTGATGTCGTAGTTTTTCAAAGCATCTGCCGCTGTTTGCATATGCAGTTTTTCTACATATGATACAGACAAAGCAATGAGTGCAGAGTAAATATGATTCTTACCAAAAACTCCTTCAAGTAAAACCGGTAGATTTTCATTATCATAGTTTAAGTTAAAAGTTGCTCCAGATGGTGCTCCAGTTTCTCCGTACAAAATAGCTTCGCTGGAAATGTACACATTCGCGTCTGGTGTAGAGCCAAAAGTTACTGTGTTGTGCTCTGCTTCTTCTTGTTTCAATGACATAACCATGGCGTTGTCGTTATTCAAAATCAAAGTTCCTCCTTTTTTCAAAGTTTTTACGATCAGCGCTTTTTCTGCCAAGATTTCTTCACTTGAGCCAAAGAATTCTACATGTACAGGATTTTGACTAAACTCTGTAAAGACCACAAGGTCTGTCTTTATCAAAGACGCAATTTTTTTCATGTCTCCGGGTTTACCTACACCGGCCTCTAGCACCAGCCACTGCGGATATTTTTTTATAGGGTGCACTATGAGCCACGCCCCCTGAAATATATTTTGTATCCAGCCTACGGGGTTGTTCCAAGCATTGCGCAAGCCAAGTATAGTCAGCGGCAAGCCTATCTCGCTGTTGAAACTTTTATCAGACTTGCGCACATGGTAAAACTGCGCCAATACTGCATATATTGCATCTTTGGCAGAAGTTTTACCCACAGAACCTGTGACAGCTACAATCTTCGGTTTATATCTCTTCAGCACTATACGCGCTTCAAAAAAAAGTATGGAAACAACAATGTTTTTGAAAAAGTTTTTCATATTTTATTCATTATCTGTCTGGCGGCACATCATAATAGTTTAAGAGGAACTTTGCCGTACTCATGAAAGGCTCTGCAACAGTGGTCGCAGCAAAATCTGAGCCTGGACCTTTTGGATATTCGGTAAAGAATATCATTACAAACTTTGGGTCATAAGCAGGAAAATATCCAAAGAGCGAGTGCAAGTTCCTGTCGCTATAGTAACCCTTGCCGGACGGCAAAGGTATCTGCGCCGTACCAGTCTTGGCAGCTATAGTGTAATGCTCAAGTTTGTACTGCCCGCTGCCCATGGCTTTGTCTACAATGGTTGTCAACATGCGAGAAATCTTTACAGAAGTTTCTGGCTTCAGTTCTGTTTGTTTTGTGCTTGGTTCGTAAGTTTTGCTTCCGCCACCAGCAAAAGAAATACTGCTCATCAGGTGCGGAGTTACTAGTTTGCCTCCGTTTGAGATTGAAGCTAATGCACGGATTGCTTCTATCGGCGTCATAGCTATGCCTTGACCGAAAGAAGCTGTAGCATATTCCACTTCGCCTTTGCTATAGAGGTTGGAAACAAGTCCTGTACCCTCATTCGGCAAGTCTATGCCTGTTTTCTCGCCGATACCGTATGATAGCATATATCGCCTAAAGGCATCTTTTCCCATCTTTTGCTCTGTAAATACCATACCTGTGTTCAAGGACTGGTTTAGCACATCTTGCATTGTCGCTTGTCCGCGGCCGACTTTGTCAAAGTTATTTATCTTTTGCCCGGAAACTTCTACATAGCCTTTATCATAGTAACTGGTCTCTGCCGTTACCACACCCATATCCAGCGCTCCTGCCATAACTAAAGGCTTGATGACAGACCCAAACTCGTACACATTTTCTACTAGCGGATTAGAAAGCACTTTTATGTCTTTAACATCTTTCAAATTGTTTGGATCAAATCCTGGAGCAAAAGCCATGGCATATATAGAGCCGTCTTTTGGGTTCATAACTATCGCCCCCGCGCTGTCACTCTTCCACTTTTTCATTATATTTCCGAGCTCTTCCTCCACATACTGCTGGACAGTCGGCTCTATAGTTGTCACTATGTCCCCATCGCCGTCTTTATTCTTAAAAAGAGTACTGGAAATATTTGAAAATACTTCTGCAAAGAAGTTTATATACAAAGCATCACCTCCTCTGCCGAGGATATCGTTGTAATACTTCTCTAGTCCGTAGCGTCCGGTACGCACATCATCCTTGAAAGCCACTAAACCTATAGTCTGTGAAGCCAGATTCTTTCCTGGATAAAACCTCTGTTTCTCTGAAGGGAAAGAAACTCCTTTTATATTTAGCTCTCGTATTTTTTTTATTTGTTCACTGTCTACCTTCTGTGCGATTTCTTCATATGGGTCGCTTGCTTTAGCTGCCTTTGCCATAAAGTCTGCATGATCTATAGGCACAACAGCAGAGAGTTTATTGTATATATTTTCTCTATCAGCTGAAGCTATATCTTTCGGACTTATTGCTAGTTTGTAGTTTACTATCACAGTCGCAGCCTCTAGTTTCTGGCCATCTTTTCTTGTGAAATAAATATTACCCCTATCAAAAACAGTGCTGGCAGAGCCGACAAACTGCCTGTCTGCGCGCTCTTCAAAATCTTTACCTCGCAAAATCTGCAAGAAAAAAAGCCTGCCAATGATGACAAGCGCTGTGACTACTATAAGCACAGAAACAACAGTAACCCTGGAAGTAAATGGCACCTGCTTGCCTTTCATAAACTATCTTGCAAAGGAAACTAACGGCTTGCTTGTAACGTATGCTGGCTTCACTGGGTCTACATAGCCCTTGGCGTAAGCGAAAGATTTATCTATCTCACCAATCTTTGCCAGATATTCCACTTGAGTTTCTGCTATATCTGAAGCAATTTTTTTATTATCGTTCTCTATACTTTTCCTTGCAACAATATTGAAAACTATTGAACCGACATAGTACATATAAACAAATGCGCAAACAACAGAAAGCCAGATTATGGTTTTCAAAATGCGTCCGCGGTTTGCATCTGCATTTGCCAGTATTCTGTTTTTTGCGTATGTATTCATATTTTTTCAATGATTCTAAGTTTTGCGCTGCGTGACCTTGGGTTATCTTTCACTTCTTCCGCACTTGGTACTATCGGTTTTTTGGTTATTCTTTTTACAAAACCTTCTTTTTCATATTTCATGAAAGTATTTTTTACAATCCTGTCTTCCAAGCTATGGAAAGAGATGACAGCCATCCTACCGCCACTATGGAGAAGCTCCACACCAGCATAGAGACCCTTCCTCAGAACTTCCAGCTCGCTATTGACTGCTATCCGTATGGCCTGAAAAGTTTTGGTAGCTGGGTGTATCTTGCCGTGCCTGTATGCAACAGGTACAGAGAGACTTATACACTCCGCCAGCTCGCCTGTATTTTCAAAATTCTTTTCTTTCCTTCTTTCTACTATCGCTTTCGCTATGCGCCTAGCATATCTTTCTTCGCCAAATCCATATATGATATCAGCCAAGCTCTCTTCACTCCAGCTGTTTACCACATCATAAGCAGTCACATCTCCTGCATTCGGATTTTTCTTCAAAGTCATCACAAGTGGCTCGTTATGAAAGAAAGAGAAACCTCTGCCTGAAGCGCCAAACTGATACGAAGAGAGTCCTAGGTCAAGGATTATGCCATCCACCAAGTCTACTCCGCGCTTTGCAAGCTCTTCTTTCATGCCAGCAAAGTTGCCTTCTATCATTTCTGCTTTACAGCCTGCGCTCTGTATCCTCTCTTTTGACCTTGCTAATGCATCAGTATCCATATCAAAACAGAAAAGCTTTACACTGCTCTGTCTTTTACAAACCCCTGTGCTATGACCGCCGGCACCAACAGTGCCGTCCACAACAACAGCATTTGGCTTGATATCTAGCCCATCTATACTTTCATGTAAAAGAACACTCGTATGCATCAGAGTACGCCGATACTTCCAAGCTTTTCTGCCAGCTGGTCTGCCTGTTTCTCCACCACGGCTTTGTACTCGACCCACGACTTCTCGCTCCATATTTCTACCCTGCTTTGCACGCCGATGACAACAATCTTTGTCTTGAGCCCCGCCCATTCCTTTAGGAATTCAGGCACAAGTATGCGGCCGCTGCCATCGAGCTCTGCCTCTGTTGCTTGGCCGAACATGAAGCGGTTGAAGCTTCGGTTGTCCGACTGCAACAGAGACGACTCGGATAGTCTTTCAGAGATTTTGCTCCACTCTTTCAAAGTGAAGGCAAACAAACACTTATCAAGCCCAGGGGTCAAAATGACCTTTTTGCCCAACTCCGCGCGAAACTTCGCCGGAAGTGAGAGCCGGTTCTTGTCGTCTAGTGTATGTTTGTATTCTCCGATCAACATATGGCTTAAAAAACTTAATCCCCACTCTCTCCCACTTGATGTACATTATAAACCACTACGTCCCACTATGCCAAGTATTTTCCCACCAAAACTGTGGAAAAGTACTACTTGACATACAATTTTTTTGGTAGTACAATGCCACTAAAATAAACAATATGAGCATACAACAAAATAATCAAGAACAAGAAGTAGTGACTTTCGGAAAAATATCTGAAAAGCTAAAAGCATGGTTTCAAAGCCTTGGGCCAACAAAGCCTATCCAGCTGGACAACAATCCTTTTGGAAAAACTGCCGGCAAGCTGCCGAGCGAGCTGAAACCAGGAATACCGACATTTGTTGAGTAAAACAAAACCAACAGCCCCGCATATGCTTTGCATATGCGGGGCGCTTTTTATCTATAAATTTTTCCAAACCTTACTCCTCCTTTGGTCGCATCAGCGGGAAAAGTTGGGTTTCGCGGATAGGACGGTTTACAAGAAACGCAAACAGTCTTTCACCATAAGCAAATCCAAATGCTGGGGGCATGCCGTGCTCCAGCATTTCCACAAACTCCATGTCGGACATCATAGCTTCTTCATCCCCTTCTTCCAGCAACTTCTTTTGCACTTCAAATCTTTGCCTTTGGTCTATAGGGTCGTTCAACTCGGAAAATCCGTTTGTGCATTCTGCGCCAGCAAGTATAAGCTGTGCGCGCTCTGTCAAAAGCGGATTGTCTTTTTTTGCTTTTGCAAGTGGCGAAACTATTTTTGGCACATCTACCAGCCAAAGCGGACCGGTAAGCTGCTTACGGCAATATTTCCAAAGTGTGTCTGTCAGCCTTTCCCTATTTTTTCCCTCGTATTTCACACCAAGCTCAGAAAGTTTGGACTCCATATCCGTCTCGTTCGCAGAAAGCACATTTACGCCTGTCATTTTTTCTATCGTCTCCACATATGGGACACGCCCCCAGGCACCTGAGAGGTCAAAAGTATGTTCACCTTTTGTAAACAAAAGCGTGCCAAAGGTTTTTTGCACTACCTCTTTTATCATACCTTCGGTAAAGCTCATGCCTTCATTGTAGTCCATAAAAGAGGCATAGAACTCCATGCTAGTAAATTCCTGCAAATGTTCCGGACTTGATCCTTCATTTCTATACACACGTCCTATCTCAAACACTCTAGGAAATCCTGCTGCCAACAAACGCTTTTGCCACAACTCGCCCACAGATATGCGCATAAAAACGTCCAAGTCAAAATCATTGTGGTGCGTAGCAAAAGGCCTCGCCTCCGCGCCTCCTGTGGTTATCTCCAGTGTCGGAGTTTCTACTTCCAGAAATCCATTTTTTTTCAAGAATTCTCTGGTTGCCTCCCAAAAAACTGCTTTTTTATAAAAAATTTCCCGAACCTCATCATCCATCAGTATGTCTAGGTAACGCTTGCGCAGTTTCTCATCAGGGTCGGTTAAGCCGTGCCATTTCTCGGGCAGCGGAAGCAGAGACTTGGACGCCATACTCCAACCGGAAACAGCGAGGCTCTGCTCGCCGCGCTGCGTACGGAAAAACTTCCCAGAAACCGATATGAAATCGCCAATGTCAGCAACCTCGGTGAAAAGTTCAAAAAGTTTTTCATCCAGTTCGTCTTTTTTGAAAACTGCCTGAAAAGTTTCTTTGTCTTCTTTTAAAACCACAAAAAGTATCGCGCCTTGTCCGCGGATAGCTACTATCCTGCCTGCGAGAGAAAAAGTTTGCCCGCTTTTTTCCATATCGTCAAAACGCGCCTTAGCTTCTGCCAAAGACATGTCTTTTATTACTCTAGCCGGATATGCCTCCATGCCAAAATCGCTGAGGCGCTCAAGCTTTTTTATTCTTGCCGCTTTAAGTTCAGATAATGATGCCATGTTTCAAATACTTTTACTCTATATCTACTATGCTGTAGTGTATCACACCACTAGGAGTTTTGAATTCTACTTTATCCCCTTTTTTCTTGCCAAAAAGCGCATCACCAAGCGGAGACTTGTGGGAAATCTTGCCCTGCGCCATGTCAGACTCTTCTGCACCAACTATTTGGTACTTTTTTGTTTCTTTTTCATTTTCCTTCTTTACAGAAACAGTGGAGCCTATGCCCACGCTGCTAGAAGTGTGTTTTTGTACCACAACAGAAGACTTTAATATGTATTCTATCTTTTGTATTCTGTCTTCTAGCTTAGCCTGCTCTTCGCGTGCCTGATGATACTCGGCATTTTCAGAAAGATCACCGAGTGACTTGGCAAACTCAAGAGCCTCAAGGACTTCTTTCCTCTTTACTGTTATAAGCTCTGAAAGCTCTGCTTCCAAAGCCGCCTTTTTTTCTGCTGTTATGTATTCGGCGGTATCCATAATCCCGTAATTATATAGCCCGTGTGCCCCAAAGTCAACCTAAAACCATGGATTATTGCATGTATTCCGGTGCATGCACCGTCATCCACTCTAGCAAATTTTTCATAATATAAACTGCTTTTGTAGAGTTGTTTGCTGGACCATTTTCCATAAGCAAAGTAAAGGCGTATTTTGGATTATCGTAGGGGAAGAATCCAATAACCCAAGTGTTCACATATTGTTTAGATATTCCCACCTGTGCTGTACCGGTCTTTGCGGCAATCTTTACAAGCGGTGAAGAAATAGAGGACGCGGTGCCACTTGTCACTGCCTGACGCATGCCTTCTTTTACCACTTGGAAATACTCCTCTGGCAAATCTATTTTTCTGCTATCATCCTGGCTTGACTCACCTGCCAACAAGTGTGGAGTAAGCAACACACCTCCATTTGCAATAGCTGCGGTGGCTCTTACCATTTCTAAAGGAGTAACTTGATATCCATACTGTCCTATAGATGTATGATATGTATCACCAACACGCCATATATCGCCATTGAACATTTTCTTCTTCCACTCTGGGTTTGGTATTGTGCCAGATTTTTCCCCCAAAAGATTTATACCTGTTTTCTCACCTATACCGAATAAGCGGGAATACTTTTCTATATTTGCGATACCCATGCCTTTCTGATCTTGAAAACCTCCACTGATTTCGTAAAAATACACATCGGAAGAGTCAGCGATGGCTTTGCGCATATCAACCGGGCCATGATTTTTCCAATCCCTAAAAATAGTTTTTTCGTTTTTATTGTAAGGGTTTGGTATAGATATAGAGCCGGTAGTATATATAACTTTGTTTGGGGTTATGACACCTTCAGCCAAAGCTCCTATTGCCAAAAATGGCTTCACAATAGACCCTGGGGTATAAAGCCCTGATACAGCACGATTCAATAGAACTTTGTCTTTACCAGTAAGATACTCATTTATCTTTTCTTTGTCTGTACCAAGCGACATAACTTCTGAACTGTACTCCGGGTAGTTGGTCAAGGCCAAGACTTCGCCTGTGTGCACATCCATCATTACCGCTGCACCGCCTTTGAAATTTCCTTGGTTTGCAAGCAACTCAATGCTCCTGTAAAGCTCGGCCTGTATTCCCGCATCTATGGACAAAGTGAGGTTTTCACCGTCTTTCGGTGGATCTATGGTATTCGTAGATTGCACTTCGCCCTTGGCATTTGTTTCCATAATCTGTGTGCCATTTACACCCTTTAAAACATCATTGTAAACTTTTTCTACACCATCCTTACCCACTAGCTCACTTTGCCAATAGTTGCCAGACTTATCTTTTGCTGGATAACCAACATAACCTAGGATATGAGCAAACCCAGGATCTTTGATGTATCCACGGGTCAAGAAACTTTCACCATTCGTGTTTTCTGTATTCCAAGCTAACTCTTTACCATTCCTGTCATATATAACTCCGCGGTTCGCAAAGAAAGGTTTTTTGTTCAAACTATTATTTTCGCTCCTTTCATAGAACGCCTCGCCCTTTTTGATCTGAAGTACTGAAAGCTGCCACATGAAAGCAATACCGACAAAAGCAAATGCAATGCCAAGTGCAACAATAACATTTTTTGAAATCGGCTTTTCTATACGACCTTCAAACTGCTGTGTATTAAAATCCGGCAAATTGCGAGAGTCTAGGAAAATCTCGTCCGGCTCAACTTCTATATTTCTTCTTTTATTTCTGGAGAAAATACTCATATCAAAATGTTCGTAACCTTGTCCTTAAAAACTTTACTATCAAGAAAACTACAAACGCTGACACACCGAAGACAAATATAAATCCGTGGAAGCGCGCTTCTGGAACAGAATATAAGAAGTCTGCAAGGAACGCTATTACCACGGCCTCTAAAGGGTTTCTAAATAACACGATTATGCAAAAGATAAGTATAGCAGCGCACCACCACGGCAAGACAAAGATGGAAACGATAGCGGACAAATCCAGCAAGATTCTCTTTAGCATATATTCATTTATAGTATAAAACTTGGATTTATCCTAGGCAATGTGGAAAAATATCTGTTTTACAGTAAATGATTCCATATAAAGCGCAAAATAAGCACCAAAATCAAAGCCAAAACCCCATAGAAAGCCAAAATACTGGTGGTAATAAAAAGGAAGACGTTATATAGGAAAAGCAATATATGGTCAAAAGCCAAGTTTATTGGGTTGCCATATGTAGAATCTACATAAGTTTTTTCCTTATATGTATCTGGGTCGGCTTCTTCTTGAGTATAAACATCTTTGCTTATAGCACTTTCTTTTGTGTTTATTTTCTCCTGCAAAGCTGCCTTTTTCTCGGACAAAGTATCTTTCCAATCTAGACGCAGAGTTTCCAGAAAGTTGTATGCTGCATCAAAAGGCTTTTTTATAAAAAGAGGCAATTTATCAGAGAATTCGCTGGCGGACGCGGAAGACTCTGTGGCTACTGTTTGTGCCCATGCAGTTGACGCAAAAATCAAATAGAAGACAAAAACAGTTGCAATAAAAATTTTCTTCATATTATACATTGCTTAAATTTTTCTTCTCCTGATAAATAGAAACCAAAGCTATCAACAGGCTAATGGAAAGCGGGCCTATAAGTATGCCTACTGGACCAAGCAGAGAAATTCCCCCCAAGACAGAAAACAGCACCAAGAGCGGGTGTATGGATGTCTGCCTACCGATAAGGATAGGGTTCAACATATTGTCCACTGTGCCGACAAGTACGACAGACCAAACCAAAAGGCCTATAGCAGGCGCAATACCAGCAGTAACAAAAAGGAAAATGATAGCAGGTACAGCTATTATGGCCGTACCTATTGTGGGCACAAGAGATGCGACACCTGTCAGCACCGCCCAAAGAGCCGGGTGCGGTACGCCAAAGATAAAAAGACCGATGCCCATGAGCAGCCCTTGGCAAAGCGCAATAAGCAAGTAACCTTTTAGAACACCATTCACTGCTTTAGAGAGTTTGCTTATGATCTTTGAATCATCAGACTCGGAAAGCGGAGATAGATCCACTAGTGATTTACGCCAATGCTCGCCGTCTTTCAAAAAGTAAAACATAGAAAGCAGAACCAGCAAGAAAGAAAATATAGTGGAAACCGTAGACTTGAATATAGAAGCAACATTTGAAGTGACGACAGACACTATATCTGCAATCTTTTGGTCTACATCTATAGCAAAATTCTCTGGTACAAGGTTGGAAATTTTTTCTGTCAAAACCTGCAAGAAATTGCCGGAACCATGTTCTGTTAGGCTTTGATAGACTTCCTGAGATTGATTGAAAACTGTTTTACCTATGAAGTAAAGTGGTACTGCAAGCACTACAACAAACAAAAGCAACGTGATAAGCGCAGAAAGCCATGCCCTACCGCCGGTAACGCTTTTGCCAAGCCATATAAAAACTGGATGGAGCACAACAGCCAAAGAAGCTCCTATTACAAGCACTGGCAAAAATGGCCGAAACACTAGTAAAGTGAAGCCGAGAGCCAATAGAAAAAATCCAAAGAAAAAATATCGCTCTATAACATTTTGTCTCATGAACAAACTATATCACAATAAAAACCCAAAAACTGTGGAAACAAAGCAGAAAGCACAACAGCAGACGACATCATACCCTTTTCTTTCATCTTTGCTAATGCGACAGAAAGCTCCGCTGTGTCTGATAAAGAAGATTTGAAAAGTGTAGCACCTGGAAACTTATGCAATACTTCATCTTTCTTGTTTTCATCTCTATACTGTATACAATCTTCTATATTATTTTTTATTTCAAGTTACTACTTGCCGGCAGTTTTTGTTAAACAACTATTTCTTTGCTGGGACAACTAGCTGGTATTCATGAAAAGGCCTTGGTCCTGCAGGCTCTAAACCTGTGATTGTAAAGATGGGAAAGCGGTTGAAAAAATAAATAACAGCTCCGACTACCAGCGCTACCAGCAAAAGTAGTCCTAATGTACGAAAAAGTGGATTACCTCCGTGACCATGTGATGACATGTAAGTATTGTACCACAACAATTGTTTTTTAAGCGTTTTTGGTGTACATTATAGACGGAAAAACCTTACCGGGTCGTCTAAAGGTAGGACAGCAGGTTTTGGTCCTGTTAATTGGGGTTCGAGTCCCTACCCGGTAGCAGAAATTCAAAATTCGCATTTTCGCCAAAATTCGCCAAGAGTTTTTGAAATCCAAAAGGAGCGAGCGGGACGCTAGTAAATGCCAAAGAGCCAGAGAACTCAAAAGTCAAAGTATCAGAAAAATACAAAGGTACAAAAGGTTTAAGATTTATTCTTGCGGATACGGAACACGAACCCGTTGTCCGGATGCCACCGGTTGTCGGGCGTCGCCCAATTGCTGCTGAGGTACAAACCACCGCCAGCGTGGTACAGGCGGAAGACGCACGGGCCGCCGACAGAGCCAGTAATTTGTTTCATTGCAATTCTTAAATATTCGCCATAGGTCTGGTCTTTATACGACAAACGAAGTTCTGGTCCGACTTGAGGTGGACAAAGTTCGAGACCTAATTCTTCAGCCACCATGTGGTAGTGACCGAAGTGCTTATTTTTCAACAAATAATCAGTTCGAGACCTAGACACATAAAAATTTCAAAATTCACTGAAATTACAAAAATACCATTCTATTGCAATGGTATTTTTCTTTTTCTACTTAGTTCGAATCCTAGACTATTTTTCTACCGATAATTGCTTCTCTTTGAGTACTAATCTGCTTCGTAAATGACTTAGTAGTTCTCTCTTTTCGTATATGCTTCGCTCTCGTAAAATATGCTTTGCATAGTTTCGTATATCGATATCTTTTATCTTTATCAAATCTTTTTGTGATCTACCAAGTACTCCTGCTTGGAATTTATGATGCTGTTCAATTTCTTCTTTGATTCTATCTTTCATACCAAGTTCATCGAGTGCGATTGTATCTATGATACTTGCGAGTTGCCTGGCTAATACTTTCTTTTAACTATTTTGTGTTTTCTTCATTCCAAACTCTTGGGTTATAGTCTGGAGAAGAGAGACTTTCTATTGAAACGTATTCGATCTTAAGATCACGCTCGTTTCGAAGCGTAGATGTAGTGTGTTGCATAGCAAATAATCACTTAGTTAATAAGCGTCTCTTTTGCAATAATGTTCTTCGGGCAACACAGTCCAATATCGGTCGCCACTTCCACTGTTTTGATTTCCTTAGACGTTTGGAATCAAGGTCTTACTTTTTAAAATATTCCCTAAAAGTTCTTCGACAAGATAGGGCGTATACACCATTGTCTTTGGTTATTACAAGCCTAGACAACCCGATATTCAGGAAAATTCTCTTTTTTGATTATGAACGCATCGTATATTTTGTCGCGAAACATATCGAGATTGCGTTCGCGTTTCTTTTCATCAGGATTGAGAAAAACATTTTCCAGTCGATCCATATATGCTTCAATGCGCTCGGACGGATCGTTCGGCATTTTTTCGCCAGTGTGTCGCTCCTCTCGCACAACAGCTCGATTTACCTCCGGGGAGGTTTGCAGTTCGGGATTCTTGATATGAAGCGGATGTTTTTCCATATTCTGATTTTAGTACATATGTAAAAGAAAGCAAAATTCAAGCGCACAAGTAAACCTATTTTTATAATATATATTTATAATTTTTGTTCTGCCAAAAACTTTTCTTTTGTATCTTTTGTTGGCGATACATCGTATATTTCTTTTGGGGTAAGAATTATAAGCCCTTTCACAATTCTTTCTGGTAAAACAGATTTTATCCATACAACTGCGCGATCAAAATCTTCTCCTTCAGTTATATAAGATACTGTGCCTTTAATTTGATACCCCATCATCTTCCTCCAACAAACCAATACAACATTATTATTACTCAATATATTTTCAAGAGTTTTATCCATAAAATAATTGATAAGCCATATTTTGTCATCAACTATTTTAACAGAAGATACTGGCACCACATTTAGATCGCCACCTTTATGTGTCCCAAGCGCTTTAGCATCGGCAGAGAGGATAAATTGTTCAATATGTTTTTCCATATCATTTATGCTTCACACGAAATACACACATTAGCGTTTTCGTTTTGTTCAACCTCTTTTTGTTTCAAATTTACTTCTTTCAATTTCTTACGTCCGAATTGTTGTGCCGCATTCATACTATGTTGATAATAGAAAGTTTTAATACCACGCTTCCATGCATGAAGATAAAGCGCATTTATTTCCTTGGCTGGAATAGAAGGGTCAATCATAAGATTGAGCGACTGTCCTTGGTCTATGTATTTTTGTCTTTCAGCAGCTTGTTCAATAACAATTCTCTGATCTATTTCTGCAAATGTTTTAAAAACTTTTTTTTCATTCTCTGTTAACTCAGAAAGATGTTGTACGGAGCCGTCATTTTCTCTAATACTTTGCCAAATTTCTCTGGTATTTGATTTCTTTTCTTCTAAAAGTTTTTCAAGAAAAGGATTTTTGATAGTAACTTTCATTTTATCAATATCTTTCACATAACAATTTGACCAAACTGGTTCAATACTTTGAGAAACCTGTCCCAATATAAAAGCAGATGATGTCGTAGGCGCAATTGCGAGCAGAGTTGTGTTTCTTCTTCCGTATCCTTTTAATATTTCTGGTTCACCATATTCTTTGGCTAATTTTTTTGAAGCCTTATAGCATTGATCTTTTAATTCTTTGAATATTTCTTTGTTAAGCTCTTCTGCTTTTGTGCTTTCAAAAGAAATCATTTTGCTCTGAAGAAGTGAGTGCCAACCGAGAACTCCTAACCCAATCGCACGATTTGCTTTTGCAAAATTATAAGCCCGCTCCATAAAAAGAAACGCTTGTTTTTTTAGAGTGTCTCCACTATCTCGTAATTTTTCTAGTCGACTCAAAAAATCTTCCATAACTGCATCCAAAAAATATACCAATGTTTCTACTGCATCAGTTTCTTTCCAGTCTTCATAATATACTAAATTCATTGAAGATAGATCACAAACAAACGACCAATTCTCATTAGATGGTAGAAGTATTTCAGAACAAAGATTACTCGCATGTATTTTTAGATTCTTATCTTTATACACATCAACAGTCTCTCTATTTACTGTATCAGTAAAGAAAATATATGGGTACCCGATCTGACCTCGCCTTTGTAGAACCTTTGCCCAGATTTCTCTTTTTTCTAAATCCCCTTCAATCATTTCATTCAGCCAGTTATCTGTTACAGTAACTCCATAAGTCAATTCTTGTATAGGATTACCTTCAGTGCCGATTTCTAAAAATTCATGTATGTCTTTATGTTCAAGTGGAAGATAAGGAGCAAAATGTCCACGCCTCACAGATCCTTGACTTACTACATTCACCATAGTTTCAAAAAGTCTCATAAAATGAACTGCTCCAGAAGAAATACCGTTATCTTTGATACTTGCTCCACGTGGACGCAAATCACCAAAATAACCTGCAGTACCGCCTCCATATTTACTCATCATACCCACTTCTGCTTCTGTAAAAAGTATTTGCCCCATATCGTCTCCAATATATGAAGAAAAACAACTAATAGGTAAACCTTTAGTGAGCCCAAAATTTGACCACACAGGAGAAGCAAGCGAGTAGTATCCTTTTGACATGTAATCATAAAATTTCTTTGCAAATCCTTCTTTTTTTAGAATACGTTCTGCCGTTTCAGCAATTTCTCGTATTCTTTCTTCTGCAGTAACACCACTTCCAAGATATCCTTTTGATAAAAACAATTTACTGTGTTCGTTGAGCCATTTCATAGATATATATATTATTAGAATAAATCATCCCCTGTTACGCTTTGATTTCGCTTGTTGTAATTTATTGACCGCTTTACAAAAAAATCTCCGTGTTTGGTGGCAATAACTTCGTCATCAAACCAATCAGTTTTCTCAAGTAATGTTTGATCTACTTCAAAAATTCTTTGTATGCCAATACTTGCGAGAGAATTATTGAATCTATTTTTTACAAATTCCAGTATCACATCTTTTGGTAAAAAATCAATTTCTCCCATTTCGAGAATCCAATCTACGACTTTCTTTTCTGATTCAAACGCTTCTTTACAAGATTCGATGATTGTATTTTCATATTCTTTATTAAACCAATCTGGGTGTTCGGACTTTATTATGTTAATAACATCAATACCAAAAAGACCGTGTATCTGTTCTTCTTTAGATGTTGCTTCAACAGCATTTGATATACCTTTAAAAATATTTCTATATTTATTAAAAGACATAATAATAAGGAATTGTGAAAAGAGCGATACGTGTTCTATAAAAAGAGAAAAAAGTAGAATAGATTGTGCATACTCTTGATTATCGTCACTTCGAGCATTCTTTATTGCTTTTTCAAGATATCTAACCCGATCAATCAAAGGAGGAAATTCTTTTATTTTTTTAAATTCTTCATTCAATCCTAAAAGCTCAAGCAGATGAGCATACGCATCCATGTGACGAACCTCACTTTCTGCAAAAGTAAAGCCGACAGCGCCAATCTCAGGTTTTGGCATTTTATCGTATATGTTACCCCAAAAAGTTTTAACTGCGACTTCGATCTGCGCAATAGCAAGCATTGCATTTTTTATGGCGTTTCTTTCTTTTTCATTTACATTAACCTTAAAATCTTGTATGTCACTTGTGTAATTAAACTCAGTATGTATCCAATACGAATGTCGTATTGCGCTTACATATTCATACAACTCTGGATATTCATACGGTTTCAAATTAGTTCTTTTTTTAAAAATATCACGCTCACGGAGCTTTGCTCTTTCTTGTCGATACAAAATGTATGATTTTGCTACATCAAAAAACTCTTTCTTCATCAATTCTTCTTCAACAATATTTTGAATATGTTCCACACTCGGATGTTTTTCTTCTAAGTTAGGATTTTCTTCAAGATATTTCAAAACACTTTTAGTAATCATTTGCGCATCATCAATAGTGCCTTTATCTACAGAAAGCATTGCTTTGTAAATTGCTTGTGAAATTTTCTCGGTATTAAAAGGCTCAATGGCACCATCACGTTTTTTAACATTTTGAGTGTAAAATGTAGGGTCTTTTTTCTTTTGCATAGTTGTCATTTTTTTAAATATGTTATATTGATAATGGTCTATACATGTTAACACAAACTATGATTTGTATATAAATCAAAAAAGTGGAAAGAATATTCAAACAGCAAAAAAAATAAGAGTCAAGAAACTCTCTACTTTTATTCAACTATTTCTTCTTATTTTTCTCCTAAAATTTCGTGATTCTACAAATTTTTCATTTTTGTTTATCTATATTATTCTGCCATCAACTCAATGAGCACAAGTTCAAGAGGTAAACTAGAAATAAAAAAAGTTCCTGTGCGAGTTCTTTGATAAGCATCAAGTAAAGCAGAAAGAGTTCTGGAAGATATCATACCCGTCTTGTCTTTAACCAAAGTTTGCAAAAAAGCTTTATCTACCTCCGATATTTCCGCATCTATTTCTTTAGAAAGTTCTGGAGCATAACGAAGAAGGAGTGTTAGTCGTAAATGATGAATAAGTAATTTCAAAAACACTTTCATATCTCCACCAGAGCCAGCAACCTTTTTTACTTCTTGTAAAGCGCTATCTATGTCGCGCTCTGTTAAAGCACGCAATAAATTGTTCACAGTTTCTGTGCTTGGAGTTCCAGTCACAGACTCTATTTCTCTACGTGAAATATTTTTGTCGACAGAATAACTTATGACTTTTTGTAATATAGAAAGTGTGTCGCGGAAAGACCCATCGCCCAGCAGCGCCACTAGCTCTGCTGCGCCTTGGTCCAGCTTTGCGCCTTCTTTTTTTGAAGTTTCAAGTACAACCTCGCGAAGTGTAGCGACAGTGGGCTTTTTGAATTCAAAAGTTTGACAACGAGATACTATGGTATCCGGGACTTTATCCAAGTCTGTCGTAGCAAGTATGAACACAACATGAGCTGGTGGTTCTTCCAGTGTTTTGAGCAAAGAGTTGAAGGACTCCTTGGTCAGCATATGTACTTCATCTATTATGTAGACTTTGTATTTAGATTCAAAAGGTAAAGTACTCACACCTTCGCGCAGCTCGCGTATGTTGTCTATGCCGCGGTTGGAAGCAGCGTCCATCTCGTATATGTCATTGTTAGATGTGCCAAGCTCGCGGGCAATGATCCTCGCCACAGTAGTCTTGCCCGTGCCACGGCTGCCAGTCAAAAGGTACGCATGTGCCACAGAGCCACCGGCAATGGCATTTTTCAAGACTTTTACTATGTGCTCTTGCCCTATAACTTCTTCAAAGTTCTCTGGCCTATACTTCCTGTACAAGGCTACATTGTAGGCATTCGCATCTTTTTTCTTCATATTTGGATTATACCAAAATTTCAGCCAGCTAGAAATGTAGAGATTATACTACGAACACTAGCAGCATCGTTGCCAGCCTCCATAAGCTTGTTGCGAAGCTCTTTGGCGCCGGAAAAGCCGTTTACATAAGCCTTAAAATGCTTTTTCATAACAGCAAAACTTTTTACATCGCCCAGAAGCTCTTCAAATAGCGCAGCATGTTTTACAAGAGTTTCTAGTTTTGTTTTTATATCTGTATTATCTTTTGCTCGTAGCCAATATCTGTCTTTCTTGCCGAATTTTTGCAAGACAAAATGATAAATATCTGCAAAAGTTTTCTTATTTTTCCGCTTTATTGTTTGACTGCTAAAAATCCATGGGTTACCAAAGACTGCTCGGCCGATCATTATCCCGTCAGCGCCAGTCTCTCTCGCTTTCTCATCGCCATCGGCCACACTGCGGACATCTCCGTTGCCAACGATAAGAGTAGTTTTGCAGAGCTTATCCCGCAAGTCCACAATCCTTTGCATGTATTCCCAATGTGCCGGCACTTCAGACATTTCTTTCCTTGTGCGCAAGTGGACAGTCAGCGCTGCTATATCTTCCGACAGCAAAACAGGCAGCCATGTGTCTATTTCTTCCCTGCTATAGCCTATACGGGTTTTGACTGAAACGGGAATGCTTCTGCCTGACTCTTTTATTCCATCCTTTGCCGCGCGGATTACTGCTTTTGCTTTTTCTGGATTTTTTATCATGCTTGCACCAGCACCCTGCTTTTCTATAGATCTGTCCGGACAGCCCATATTTATGTCTACACCGTCAAACCCAAGCTCAGCACACAGCTTGGCCGCGACTTTTATATTCTCTGGCTTAGAAGAAAAAAGCTGCGCTACTATAGGTCTCTCAGCTTCTGTATAGGACAAATCACGCAAAAGTTTCTCCCGGGCAGCAGGGTGAGCCAGTCCATCTGCAGAGACAAACTCTGTGAAGAATACATCCGGCTTGCCGCACTCTGCCACTATCCTCCTAAAAGCTGGATCGGTCACATCGGCCATAGGAGCAAGGATTAAGAAAGGCTTTTTCAATTTTTGCCAAAAGTTATTCACTGAATTTGTAGAATACCTTGTTTACAAAGCGAACGTCAAGGTACTCCAGTTTGTCATATTTATCTTTCATGGCAGATAAGAGCGGCTCGCCGGAGAGAGCAGAACCGAGTGTATTTGCTGTTTTCAGTAAGTCTGCATCTTTGGCGAAAAGTACCCCTGGTGCATTCGTTTGACCGCGCTTTTCAAGTATAAGTTCATTGTCTCCGTCCGCGTTCACATATATACCACGTGGCATGAGCCCGAAGCTTCGCACAGTGTTTGCAAACTTCACAAGCTGCTCAAAGTTATTCGTCTCGGAAAAATACGACCCGATGATATCTCCATCTGTATTGCGCTTGCCGTAAAATTTGAAGTAAACATTGTCAGAGAAATACGGAGCATCGTCAAAGATATAGCCTTCGCTGTCTATAAAGTAACAGTTGGAAGAATTTGCTTCATCTGGGGTTTCCCCGCACCACAGATATGTGCCACCACGTTCTATGACCCGTATATGCAGCTCGGTATTGTTTTCTATATTCAAAAAAAGAGTTTGGATACGCTTTTCTCTCTCTAGCAAAGTGCGGATGATCTTTTTACGCGGATATATCAGCACATTTCTTTTTGAAAAAATACCGAGATAAGACCCATCCACAACTTCATCCACAACATTTTTCACATCTTTCTCTTCTACTACCGTGGCATTCTCCAGCACGACTTTAGAAATTGCTAGCTTGTCTGCTCGCGAAGCTATGGAAAGCAAGTAGATGCTAGTAATAAAACAGAAGAAAAAAATTATTATCTTGCGATAATACTTTTTTCTCCTGATAGCAGTTGCTGGAGACTCTTTTACGATCTTCCGCCCGCGTGGATTCATGTGTTTGTTTTATAACGTGCTTATAAACTTATAGTGTCTTTGCCCATGTATTTCTCCAAAACTTTTGGTATTTTTATGCTGCCATCTGCCTGCTGGAAGTTTTCCATTATTGCTATCATTATCCTACCGAAAGCAAGAACAGTTGCATCATTCATATGCACAACTTCTATCTTACCGTCCAGTCTTTTCACTCTTGTATTCAAACGTCTAGCCTGGAAGCCGCTGGTGAGGTCAGCACTCTGTGTTTCCCTGTATTTGTTTTGTCCAGGCATCCAAGTCTCTATATCTATCTGACGATAGTCTGGAAAGCCCATGTCTCCAGTACAAACAGATACAACCCGGTACGGCAGATTTAATTGCTGAAGAATATATTCTTGGATTGCTACTAGAAAATTTTGTTCAGAGACAGACTGCTCAGGCAAAGAGAAAACTTCCATCTCCAATTTATCAAACTGGTGCTGCCTTAAAATACCTTTTGTGTCTTTCCCATATGATCCAGCCTCTCTGCGAAACGAGGTAGAATATCCAACATAACGTATTGGTAGCTCTTCTTCATTGAATATATGATCCATATACATTGGGCCAAGTGTGTGTTCTGCACTTCCAACTAGCATAAGATCATCATTTGGGAACATATAATGTTCTTCTGGAGTTAAAAATCTCGCCATCTTGACTTGCACTACTGGTTTTACAAAAACCGGCGGGATAATTGGAACAAAAGTTTTTTGCGGGACAGAAGAAAGTCCAGAATCCTTTGCAATTTTTTCCAAAGTATCCTGATTTGTGAGTATATCCAGACACATCTGAACTAGAGCAAACTGCATACGCACCAAGTCTCCTTTGATGTACGCATACCTAGAAGCCGCAACTTTTGTAGCAGTCTCAAAATCTAAAAGTCCCAGGGCTTCGCCTATTTCAAAATGCTCTTTTGGTTCAAAGTCAAAAATTGGCTTTTCACCCCAACTCCTTAGAACAACATTACCAGACTCATCTTCACCTTCTGGAGTATCAAGCGAGGGAATGTTTGGTATTTTCAACATAACTGCTTGCCAGTCTTTCATGACAGCTTTTAGCTCTTCGTCTTTTATCTGCAGACTTTCTTTTACCTCTTTCATCTCGGCTATCATTTTATTGCGAGCGTCTGAGTCGGCAGTGGAAGCTATAGACTCGGACATCTTGTTTTGTGCAGCACGCATTTCCTCGCATTCTTTAAGCAAGGCCAGGCGCTTATCATCCAAAGCAAGTAGAGCATCCACATCAAACGCAGACTTCTTTTTCTTTGCGCCGGCTGCCACTATATCTTTATTTTCCCGGATAAACTTTATGTCCAACATATTGGTATATAGTATCAAAAAATCACCTGAATACAAATATGTACTTTGTTTGCATGAAATATTGGTATAATCATACTCATGAAGCAACGCACCTTGAAACAAAGCGAGCTGCCGGAGAGACTTCTGGAAATCCCGCAGCCACCAAAAGAAATCTACATTGAAGGCACCTTTCCTGTTGGAGACGATCTGAAGTTCCTCGCAGTTGTCGGCTCACGCAAACACACTAACTATGGCAAAGACGCTTGCGAAAAACTAATAGCTGGCTTAAAGGGCTATCCTGTTGTCATAGTTTCTGGTCTTGCGCTTGGCATAGATTCTGTTGCGCATCGTGCTGCGCTAGACAATGGACTGAAAACCATCGCCATCCCTGGGTCTGGTCTAGACAGGCATGCTATCCACCCGCAGACAAACGTGGGTCTAGCAGAACGCATATTAAAAAATGGCGGCTGCTTGCTTTCTGAATACAAACCGGACTTTCGTGCAACACTTTGGAGCTTCCCACAAAGAAACCGCATAATGGCGGGGCTTTCGCATGCAGTGCTTGTCATAGAAGCAGAAGAAAAATCCGGCACACTCATAACTGCACGACTTGCCACAGACTACAACAGAGATGTACTGACCTTGCCTGGATCTATATTCTCCAAATCTTCCAACGGCACAAATATGTTGTTACGCATGGGAGCAACACCCATCCGCCACAGTGCGGATATATTGGAAGCGCTTGGTTTTGAAGTTGTACCGGAAATTAGAGAAAAAATAGACGAAGCTGACCTGACAAAAGAAGAAAAGAAAATGCTTTCACTGCTTTCTGAACCGCTTACAAAAGATGAGCTGATATACCGCTCTGGCTTTGGAACCATAGAGGCAAACATTATACTTTCTATGATGGAGATAAAGGGCTTGATAAAAGAAACATTGGGAGAGATCAGGAGAGCAATCTAGTGCATCAAATTTTGCACAATTTGCAAAAACCGCGCATTAGTGTTACTACTTAATGCAATAATATGAAACTTTTAATCGTAGAATCACCATCAAAAGCGAAAACCATTGAGAAATATCTTGATGGCGCTTTTACTGTACGCGCATCTGTCGGGCACATACGCGACTTGCCAAAATCCAACAAAAAAGCTATAGACATACCCGCGGGATTTGTACCACACTACGAAGTATCCAAGGGCAAAGAAAAAGTTGTCAGCGAATTGCAACATTTAGCGGAAAAATCCAAAGAAATAATCTTGGCGACTGACCCAGATCGCGAAGGAGAAGCGATTTCTTGGCATCTTGGTGAGCTTTTATCTGAGGATAAAAAAGTCAAAGCTCCAATAAAACGCGTAACTTTCCATGAGATAACAAAAGAAGCTGTGACAGAAGCTCTCAAAGAGCCGAGAGATATCGACCAGGACTTGGTAAAAGCACAAGAAGCGCGCCGTGTACTAGATCGACTTGTAGGATACGATTTGTCTGGACTTATATGGAAAAAAGTGCGCTATGGTCTATCCGCAGGACGAGTTCAATCCCCTGCGCTTCGCATACTTATGGAACGTGAAAGAGAAATCCGTGCATTCGTGCCAGAGAAATATTGGGTGCTGTCCGGACTTTTTGAAACTCCAAAGAAAGATAAGCTTACACTTACTTGCGCCGAAGAACCGCGAGACGAAAAAGTAGTAGAACATATACTGGAAGTTGGCAGAAAAAATGACTGGGTCGTAAGTGAAGTGAAAGAGTCCGAACAGAAGCGCTCTCCACGGGCGCCGTTTACCACCTCTACTCTCCAACAAACAGCCAGTTCGCGGCTTGGATTTTCTCCTTCTCGCACCATGCAAGTGGCACAGAAGCTCTATGAAGGCGGGCACATAACATACATGCGCACAGACAGCACAAATCTTTCAAAGCAAGCACAGGCAGCCATACTTTCTCTTGTAAATAAAAACTACGGCAAGGAATATGCCGAAGCACACATATATAAGACAAAATCCAAGAACGCACAGGAAGCTCACGAGGCTATACGTCCGACCAGGATAGACAAAGAGTCAGTAGGATCAACCGAAGAACAGAAGAAGCTTTACAGGCTCATCTGGGAACGTGCAGTTTCTTCACAGATGACAGATGCTAAACTCTTGAAAACAAAGATCGTGGCGATAGTAAGCGGCGACAAGAGCATTCCGGAATTCTCTGCGAACGGATCGCGGGTACTTTTCCCTGGATGGTTAAAAGTAGACACTGCTGCCCGCGGTGAAGACGTAGAACTACCCCTTGTAAAAGATGGAGACAAGCTAAAGTTGCTTGAACTAAATTCAACAGAAAAAGAAACCCAGCCGCCTTCACGCTATACTGAAGCAGGGCTAGTGAAAGAGCTTGAAGCCCGAGGTATCGGCCGACCGTCTACCTACGCATCTATAATAAAAACCATAGAGGAACGTGGATACATAAACAAAGAAGGCAGAACTCTTTTCCCCACCGACACCGGCGACGTAGTTTCCAGCTTTTTAGAAAAATATTTCCCTACATACATTTCTGACACTTTTACTGCGGAGATGGAAAACGAACTGGACGACATAGCTTCCGGAAAACGCAAATATGTTAAAACTTTGAAAGATTTTTATGGGCCATTTTCTGAAGAAGTTAAGTCAAAAGAAAAAATAGAAAAAGCCACAAACATGGGCGAAGCGCCTGCTGATATGCTCTGTCCGAAATGTGGAAGCAAGATGATAATAAAGCTCGCCCGAAACGGCAAATTTTACTCCTGCTCTCGCTACCCAGACTGTGATGGCGCACGCACATTAGAAGGCAAAGAGCTGGAAGGCCCAAAGGAAACCGGTGAAATGTGCCCACTATGCGGAGAAAAAGAAGGTGGGAAGCTTGTGGTGCGTGAAGGACGTTATGGGTCATTCATCTCTTGTTCTCGCTATCCAAAATGCAAATTTATAAAAGAAGACGAGGAAGAAAAGAAACGCAAGATGACGAACGTGAAGTGTCCTGTGTGTAGTAAAGGACATATGATGGAGCGTCGTGGACGGTTTGGCATATTCTACTCATGCTCCAACTACCCAGAGTGCAAGAACGCTATAAAAACCAAACCCACAGGGAACATTTGTAAACAGTGCAACAACTTAATGATGGAAGGCACAAAAACAATCCCAGAACGTTGTTCAATCAAAAACTGCCCGAACCATAATCCACATAAATTAAACAAATAATTTTTCAAAAAAAATCCCCACCTGCAACCAAGCAAGTGGGGGTATAAAAAATAAAAAAACAAACCGCTCTCTACTTTAACAAAAAATCTCAAGGCCCTTTTGTTGGCATATCTT
Source organism: Minisyncoccia bacterium (assembly GCA_039809265.1). Lineage (GTDB taxonomy): Bacteria > Patescibacteriota > Minisyncoccia > Phycocordibacterales > UBA9973 > JBDHUR01. The sequence goes on along the minus strand of JBDHUR010000006.1, from coordinate 16,847 downwards.
CATACTCATAAAATTCTTCAAAGATAAGCAATATTATATTCAAAATGAGCTGAACAACAATCATCTTTAGTATCTCAAACCCAAAAACATAATACAGAACAGCGTGCATAATACATATTCCAATAAACAACAGATATATTGTATAAAACGCAGCTTGAGAAACAGTACTGGATGAAGGATTTATTATAACCAAAGCACTAATTGGCATAATAAAAACAGAGACTAAAATATATTTTTTACCAAGCATAGCTATAGAATTTTCATCTCGACTAGGCCAGAACAGAATATAAAAAATAAAAGCAATGGTCAGTGCAACAGCGATATCTTTCACCACAGGCACATACTTCATCAAATAAGATTTGGTTTTTGTTTGAGTTGACATAGTTTTATTATTTAGTTGTTAAACATACTTTTTTAACACTATACGCCTATACACCCAAACTGTCAAATGTATTTACTTAACCTATTTTTTCTTTTACACTTGTACAATATGAATGATATTCCAAAACTTGAAGAAATACTTGAGCAAATGGAACAAAAGCCATCAAAGAAAGAACACGAATTTTTAGCCAAAGCTTACACTTTTGCCCAAAAAGCACACGAGGGACAACTGCGCAATTCTGGCGACCCATACTTCTTGCACGTAGTAGAAACAGCCAAAAATATTGCACGCTTTGGCATGGATGCAACTACTGTAGCTGCTGGACTGTTGCATGACACAATAGAAGATACTAGTGTTTCAGAAAAAGAATTAGAAGAAGAATTTGGTAAAGACATAGTCTTTCTAGTAAATGGCGTAACAAAACTTGGCAAAGTAAGATACCGAGGTGCAGAGCGACACATAGAATCATTGCGCAAATTTTTTGTAGCTGTTGCTGAAGATTTCCGTGTGCTCATAATAAAGCTTGCTGACCGTCTACATAATCTGCATACTCTACATTATGTAGAACCAGCCAAACAAAAGCGGATAGCTTTAGAAGCTTTGGAGGTGTATGCACCTTTAGCACATAGGCTTGGTATAGGAAAGTTGAAAGGTGAGTTAGAAGATGCAGCTTTTCCTTATGTCTACCCTAAAGAACATGAAAAAGTCAAAGAAATTGCTTCCAGTAGATATGAGGATTCTTTGTTAAACTTAGAAAAAGTAAAAGAGGAACTTACAAGAGTTTTATCCGATCAAAAAGTGCCAGTTGTAGAAATATCTTCACGCACAAAACACATATACAGTCTATGGCGTAAACTTCAAAAATACAAAATGGATATTGAAAAAATATACGATATAGCCGCCTTGCGAGTAATCGTACCGACAGTAGAAGACTGCTACCGAGTACTTGGCATAGTGCACGGACTGTGGAAACCATTACCCGAAAGAATAAAAGACTTCATTGCTCTACCAAAGCTAAACGGCTACCAGAGCTTGCATACCACCATCTTTACCAAAGAAGGAAATATAGTAGAAATACAGATACGCACCGAGGAGATGCACGGCATCGCCGAATACGGTATCGCCTCACACTATGCATACAAAGAAACAGATACAGGCAGAAAAACACCGAAGGTCGCTCAAAAATTTGCATGGATTGCACAGCTGCACGAACTACAGCAAGCTATAAACGACCCCGCAAAATACATGGACAACCTGAAGATGGATTTTTTTAAAGACCGAATATTTGTCTTCACGCCCAAAGCAGATGTTATAGATTTACCAGAAGATTCAAGTCCAATAGACTTTGCTTATGCTATACATTCAGACATTGGAAATAGAACCTCTGGGGTAAAGATAAATGGCAAAATGAGCGCTCTTTCTACTAAACTAAAAAGCGGAGACAGAGTAGAAATAATAACCCAGAAAAATTCCCGGCCTGCATCCAAATGGCTTGTCTTTACCAAAACAGCCCTTGCCCGCAAACACATACGTCAATACCTGGACGAAAATTCTCTATTAAATAAATATCTTTTTAATAGATTTAAGTAGGAAACACAAAAAACTTGTACAGGAAAGGGCTTACAGACTAAACTTACTTATGTTGTACAAATCAGCGTCTTCTTCAGCTTCTTTGGCTTCACTGGGTGCGCGATCATCTATCAGCTCCGGCTCTGTCTCCACGACACTAGGCTCTACTTGCTCGTCCGCTTGCGGCAGCTCTTCATTTACAGCTTCCTCTACAGCACGGCGAGGGACATAGCCTTCAAGTTCTGGATTTTGCTCGTGGAGCATTTTCTCTAAACTTTTTTTACGTGACATATATTTGTCCACCATTTCTGCAGGAGAATGTTGCTGGTTTGACTTGATAAGGTCAAGGATAGACCGCAAATCTTCCGAGGTAAAAAAGTCTATAAGTATTTTACCTCCAACTTGCTGGCGTTCTATGTGCACGCGTGTACCAAGGGCTTCTTGTAAACTCATCTCTATGTCCGATATTTCTGGGTCCGGCATATACTCTCGTTTACGCACTTTGTCATAGGCTATCTTTCTAGAAATGCGCTCGGCTTCGCGCACACTTATCTTCTTTACCACAATCTCTTTGAAAAGTGTTATCTGTTCTTCTGGCCTGTCAGAGAGCATCATAAGCGGGCGGGTATGGCCTTCACTTATTTGTCCCGCAGACAGAGCATCCAGTATTTCTTGCGGCAATGAAAGTATACGCAAAGTGTTGGAAACATATTCCCTGCTTTTTCCAACCTTTTTACCTATCTGCACATGAGTAAACTTAAACTCCTCTGCTAGACGAAGGAAAGCTCGAGCACGCTCTACTACATTTAAATCCTCACGCTGCAAGTTCTCTATGATAGCAAGCTCCAGCTTCATCATGTTGTCGTCACCTTGGCGTATGATAACTGGCACCTCTCGCAACCCAGCAAGCTTGGAGGCGCGCAAGCGGCGTTCTCCCGCTATAAGCTCGTACTCTGTGGCAAGGCCCCCCTCTTCGGTCTCTTTCTCTACTCGCGTTACCACAAGCGGTTGCAGGACTCCGTACTGGCGGATAGAGTCTGCCAGTGCACGAAGAGGACCTTCTTCAAACTCTCGCCTTGGCTGGAAAGGGTTTGGTACTATTTTTTCAACCTCTATAAAAAATACAGAGTTGGAATACAGATTTGACATGAGGACATTTTAGCACATTTTAGAAAAGGTAAAAATTGATTTCCGCAGAAATTTTAGTATACTATGTGGACATTGCCCGGGTGGCGGAATTGGTAGACGCGCACGACTCAAAATCGTGTCTCGCAAGGGGTGGGAGTTCGATTCTCCCCCCGGGCACAACCCAACAGAAGAACTGTTAAAAATTTATTTAACTACTACTGGCTCTGGGTCTAGTGTAATGCTAAACTTTTCTTTCACTTTTCGGATTATCTCATCGCATGCAAAAGTAAGATCAGAAAAGGAAGCATTGCCTTTGTTTATCAGAACAAGCGCATTGTTTTCGTAAGTTTTCATATTGCCAAAGTCGGCGCCTTTGAGCCCTGCTTGCTCTATGAGCCAGCCGGCAGAAAGCTTTTGGGCCGCATTTTCCTGCGGAAAATGCGGCATGTTTGGGTATTCTGCCAAAAGCCTTCCTGCCGCAGATCTATCTACAACAGGATTTTTGAAAAATGAACCGCTGTTTTTTATTTTTTTAGGGTCAGGAAGTTTGTTTGCGCGGATAGTAATGATGGCCATTCGTATGTCTACCAAAGTAGGATTTTGTATTTTATTTTCATCAAAATATTTTTGCACGCCGGCATAATCTGGCACTTGTGGCGAGTTTTTAGAAAGACGAAGCAAGATAGAAGTTATGATGTACCTACCAGACTTCCCGCTACGGAAAATACTGTCTCTATAAGAGAGCTTACACTCGGCATTTGAAAGTTTTACCATTTCGTCTTGAAGCCTGTCGTATACGTCTACAGAAACAAGCACATTTCTTATCTCTTGTCCGTACGCGCCGACATTTTGCACGGGTGTTGCACCAGCCGTCCCTGGTATAGCTGAAAGAGCTTCTATGCCAGAGAAGCCAAGTTCCACGGCACGAGAAACTACACTGTCCCAACTCTCTCCGGCGCCGACTTTGACTTCGGCAAAGTCGGCGCCTTCCCGCACCACTTCAAACCCTGCAATCTCTATTTTGAGCACAACAGCGCGCAGCTTGCCATCCACAAATATACTGTTTGACCCTTCGCCCAAGACTACAAGCGGCATATCCTGCTCCACAGCAAAAGTATTTGCTTGTATTACTTCTCGCACATTTGTCGCACGCAAAAGATACGCCACTTGGCCACCTACACCCATGGTCGTATACCCGCCCATGGCCACATTTTCCAGTTTTTCCATATATCTGCTATCATAGCACTATGTCAGAAAAAGTTCCTCAGATACTTAGCTTTGAGATAAATGGCGGAAAGAAGCTCTCCGGCACTATACGCACTAACTATTCCAAGAATGGCTCCGTGGGGCTTTTGTGCGCTTCTCTTTTGAATAAAGGCAAGACCACTTTACACGGCATAGCCCGCATAGAGGAAGTGTACCGAGTTATAGAGATACTGGAATCCATCGGCGTAAAGATTTCTTGGCAGGATGTAAACACAGTAGAAATATTGCCGCCGTCGATTTTTGAAATGCAAAACATAAACAAATCGGCTGCCATAAAAACACGCTCTATACTTATGATCATTGGCCCGCTAATACACGAGCTAGATGCGTTCTCCATACCCCATGCCCAAGGCTGCCACCTGGGCAAGCGCACCATAGCCGCACACAAATACGCGCTGGAAGAAATTGGCGCAAACATAAAAGTGACAGATGACACATACGATATATCAAAAACGATCTTGTCTCCAACAGAAATTATCATGTACGAATCAGGAGACACTGCTGTAGAAAATATCTTGATGGCGGCCGCCAAAATTAATGGCACCACAACCATAAAGTTTGCAAGCTCAAACTACATGGTACAAGAGATGTGCTTTTTCCTGGAGAAATGCGGTGTACAAATAGAAGGCATAGGCACATCCACCCTCACAGTACACGGGATAGCAGAGATAAATAAAGAAATTGAATACACCAACAGCCAAGACCCTATAGAATCTATGACATTCATTGCAGCTGCCATCGCCACAGATTCCGAGCTTACCATAACGCATGCACCGATAGACTTCCTGGAGCTTGAACTGTACAAGCTGGGTAAAATGGGACTTAAGTATAAAGTAAGCAAGAAATACAAAAGCAAAAATGGATGCACAAACTTAGCAGACATTACAGTCTTCCCTTCAGAATTTATCGCTCTTGACGACAAGATACACTCTGCACCTTATCCAGCCATAAACATGGACAACCTGCCATACTTTGTCATACCAGCCTTAAAGGCCAAAGGTCAAACACTTATCCACGACTGGACATATGAAAACCGCGCTATATATATGACAGAGCTAAACAAAATGAACGCTCAAGTAAACCTAGCCGACCCACACAGACTATATATAGAAGGCGGCAGCGAGCTGAAACCAGCAGAAATATTTTGTCCGCCGGCACTCCGACCTTCTGTGGTTATACTTATCGCAATGCTTTCTGCCAAAGGCCGATCTGTCTTGCGCAACGTGTACATGATAAACCGCGGGTATGAAGAGATAGTAACAAGGCTGCAGTCCATAGGAGCTGATATAAAGCACTTGCATGAAGAACAATCTGCATAAAGTTATAGTCATAGTCGGCCCGACAGCTTCCGGCAAAAGCGATTTAGCTGTCCATCTGGCAAAGCAAATAGGTGGTGAAATAATTTCCGCCGACTCTCGCCAAGTGTACAAAGGCTTAAACATAGGCTCCGGCAAAATAACACAAAAAGAGATGGGGGGCGTGAGACACCACATGCTGGATGTGGCAAACCCACGCAAGGTGTACAGCGTAGAACAATATGTAAAAGAAGCAAAGAAAGCTGTGGCGGAAATCATCGCCAGAAAGAGAGTACCCATAATCGCAGGTGGCACAGGCTTTTATATTGAAGCTCTAATAGAAGGCACGTCTTTGCCGGAAGTCCCGCCCGACAAAGCTTTGCGAGAAAAACTTGCAAAAAAAACGACCGAGCAACTTTTCACCATGCTTTCGAAACTGGACAAAACCCGCGCAAAATCTGTGGACAAAAAAAATCGCGTACGCCTTATACGAGCTATAGAGATTGCAGAAAAACTTGGCAAAGTTCCAAAGAGGAAATCAAAAAAAAACTTTGATGCATACTATATAGGGGTAGCAACAAATACCGAGATGCTAAAAGCCAAAATCGCAAAACGCTTGAAGGCTCGGATGAAAGCAGGAATGCTTGCTGAAGCAAAACTGCTGCACAAGCAGGGCTTGTCTTGGAAGCGTATGCGTGAACTTGGGCTGGAATACAGATTTATGGCAGAGTACCTGACAGGCAAGATGAGCAAGCAAGAAATGCTAGAAAAACTAGAAATAGCAATAAACCAGTACGCAAAGCGCCAGATGACTTGGTTCAAGAGAAACAAGGAAATACAGTGGGTTAGTTTGAGCTAGCAAAACTACATATAAATATCTTTGGATATATGTAAGATTTTACAGAGGTTGGCACCTCAAGAGAAAGTGTTTGCTTTATTTTGAAATTTGATTTTCTTATGATTTGCTCTAGTATTTGATGTTCTGTTGTATACAAGGCCAAGACACCACCCTTATTTAACTTTTGCTCGCAATATTTTACAAGATAAGAATATAGTTTTTCCAAATTTTCCCCTTTTAGGATATGCATCCCAAATGGTAAATCGGATGCGATAACATCAAAATTACCTAAATCAGGATTTTGGAAAATATCTGCCTTAACAAGTTTTATATTTTTGATAAGGCCAGCATTTTTTATATTTTTTGCAGCCAGAGCATTGGTTTTGCCATCTATATCAAAACCTACCAGTTTCAACTTTTGGTTTTCAATACCAGCTTCCACAAGTAACGTACCGCTCCCAGAAAATATATTTAGATAAGTACGCGATCGGAGTAAATCACAAAAAGAATTCATGGCATAAGCAATAGATGCGTTCATCCCACCTTTGATATTTTCCTCTTTATAATCACGCAAAGTCAGTGGTCTTTTAGAAACACGCACACCCACCTCCCAAACATTCGACTTGCCTATATAAATATCAAGATCCGCCAAAATATTTTCGGATAGTTCATAAACATCTTTTATATATTTCTTTATTTCAGAAACTTCTTTTGATTGTTCACCGGCACAACTGAGACGAAACGTCTTGAACTTCTCAGCAGAATAATGCAACACATAGCCTACCATCTCTCCTAAAATAGATTTATGATTGGATATATAAAGTGGGTTCAACTTCGCGCCACGAGATACAATATATGCATTTGAAATACTTCGCAGGCTTTTCACCAAATCCAAATCTGCATCCCCTGTGAGATAGATAAAATCTTCATGTTTTTCTATCACCTGAAGTTTTTTATAATTGTAGATTTCTTTCAGCACCACGTTCTGTAAACCTTTTACAAAGGTTATTTTTAAGAAGTTTTCCATTGCGGGCGATGAGGGAATCGAACCCCCGCCAGCGGTTTTGGAGACCGCTGTTCTACCACTAAACTAATCGCCCTGCTGAAACTAACCTGCATAGTCTAGCAAATTTCTGGGCAAAAATAAAACCCCCGTGCGGGAGTCTTACTTCTTCACTTCCTTAAAGGTAACATGCTTGCGAAGCTTTTTGTCAAACTTCTTAAGCTCTATCTTCTTCTGGACAGTCTTTTTGTTCTTGCGCGTCCAATAAACCTCTTTTGTGTCTTTATTTTGGATTTTTATAAGTTTATCTTGTGACATATATTTTCCTATTAAATGCTAGTCCTGCTATAGTAGCATAAAAGCTGGGCTGGGGCAAATCAGACCACCAAGCGCTTTATGAGCGGATTTATGCGTGTTACTATCTCGTAGTTTATGGTTTCCGCCGACACAGCTACTTCTTCAGCCGGCACCTTCTTGCCGACAATTTCTACTTCTTCACCAGCTGCCGCCATACCACCCAATACACGAATCACTATCATATCCATAGAAACCCTGCCTGTTATTTTTGCATATTTTTTAGCTAAATAAACACTACCCACACTGGAAAGTGACCGCGGATATCCATGCCAGTAACCGACAGGCACGACAGCAAGCATAGAATCCTTATCCAACTCTTCCGTCAGATCATAACCTATCTTTGCTCCTTTTTTCATATTCTTCACTTCTGCAACAATAGCCTTCCAAGAAAGTACTGATGCAAGGCGGTATTTACGTCCGACGGCACGCCTTGTTTCCACAGACGGCCAAAGGCCGTACATACCTATGCCGATCCGGACCATATCAAAATGAAATTCCGGAAAAAACATCGTGGAAGCTGTAGCACAGATATGCTTTAGCGGTTTACATCCCATATCTTTTAGCTTTGCATCCCATTTATTAAGTTTCTCTACCTGACTTTTGGTATAAGACTTTTGCTTTGGATCTTCCCCCACCGCTAAATGGCTGTATATCCCCTCCACTTCTAAATGATCGCGAGCAGATACAAGCTCTGCTACTTTCCTCATCTCTTCCATTTGGAAACCCTGCCTTCCCAGACCGGTATCTGCTTTTATATGTATTTTTATTTTTTTAGAATTTTTTATTTTTAGAAGCGCATTTAGCGCAGTTATGCCCGAGATAGTGAGAGAAATATTTTTCTCTGCGGCTTCGCTATAGCATGCCGGAGATGTATATCCAAAAACCAATATCTTGGTTTTAATACCTGCACTGCGAAGCTCCAAAGCTTCTTCAAAAGAATCTACCCCCAGAAACCCTACCCCGCATTTTACCAGCTCTTTCGAAAAAGGCACAAGTCCATGCCCATATGCATTTGACTTTACTACACCCATCAGGATACAGTCTTTTCCTATAATTTTTTTGAATATCTTGTAATTGTTCCTTATGGCTTTCCTATCTATCTCTACCCATGTGCGCATTTTAGACTTTTCTGTTTTTGAAATCATCCTGAGATTTTAGCATAAATTGCCGAAAGTTGTATTTTGTGCTATCCTACTCCTTGTAAAATATGCGTCGGTGGTAGAGTGGTCAATTACAACAGACTGTAAATCTGTCGCCTTCGGGCTACGTTGGTTCGAATCCAACCCGACGCACCAAGACATGACTTTTTTCGGAAAGACCAATGGATGCGTGGGCTAGCAGACTTTGAAGGATACCGTACAAAGTGGCTTGCTGAAAATCCAGCAAAAACTGAAGACGACTTTGAAAAAGCGTCAAACGTTTTTGAAGAAATGCCCCCAATCTCTGGCGCAATAGATGCCGTACACAAGCTTGCAAAATATTTTGATGTATACATTTGCTCCACTGTATCATGGAAAAATACGTCCGGTGCATCTGGAAAGATGATGTGGATAAAAAAATACTTTGGTGAAGGTCCGGAAAATCCTTTCTATAAAAAAGTAGTTTTGACACATAACAAGCATTTAAATATAGGCGACTTTCTAATAGACGACAGAGCTAAAAATGGCGCTTCAGAGTTTTCTGGTGAATGGATACAGTTTGGCTCGGAAAAGTTCCCAGACTGGAACAGTGTAATTGAGTATCTAAAAAATAACTATAAAAAACCTTAAACAAACCTCCAGCGAAAATATTTCTCGCTGGGGTTTATTTTATATGTTTTATTATAACAACGCCTCCTTTTCCACCATCTGTATCGGAGATTTTGTCTTGCGAGCGCGACGGGTTACGATAGATAGCTCTTTGTCTTTCAGAGTTACATACACAGTATCGCCTTTCGCAACACCCTTTTCAATAATGTGCGTAGCCACAGGGTTTAAAATTTTTGTTTGGATCAAGCGGTTGAGTGGGCGGGCACCGTAGTGCGGGTTATAGCCTTCTTTGGCAAGATAGGAAAGCGCTTCGTCAGATATATCTAAAGAAATACCTTTTGCAAGCAAGCGTTCGCGCACCAAAGATATGCGTATGTCTACAATACTCTTTATAGCTTCTGTCGTCAGTATATCAAACAAGATTATCTCGTCTATGCGGTTTAAGAACTCTGGGCGGAAATGGTCTTTCAAGCTACCCATCACTTTTTCTTTTGTCTGTGAATAGTCTTCGTTTGCGCTGTTGTTGGTAAAGCCTATTGTCTCCATCTTTTCTATAAAATGTGAACCGATGTTTGATGTCATGACTATAATGCTGTTTTTGAAGTTTACTACGCGGCCCTTTGCATCTGTCAGACGGCCGTCGTCCAAGACTTGCAATAGCAAGTTGAAGACTTCTGGATGAGCTTTTTCTATCTCGTCAAAAAGTATCACCGAGTAAGGTCTGTGGCGGATAGCTTCCGTCAGCTGTCCTGCTTCATCGTGTCCTACATATCCAGGCGGAGACCCAATAAGCTTGGAGACACTGTGGCGCTCCATATACTCGCTCATGTCTACACGGATCAAAGCACGGTCGTCGTTGAACATAAACTGTGCCAAGCTTTTGGTAAGCTCGGTTTTTCCTACTCCAGTTGGACCAAGGAAAATGAAAGAGCCGATAGGTCTATTCGGATCAGAGATACCAGCGCGTGAGCGTCGTATAACATCAGATATTTTCTTTATAGCTTCATCTTGCCCAACTACGCGCTTCCTCAGCTCGTCCTCCATACGGGCAAGCTTTGCACGCTCTTCTTCAAGCATTTTGGCAAGCGGTATTCCTGTCCAGCGAGCCACAACCTCGGCAATGTCTTCGCTAGTTATTTCTTCGCGCAATATGCGTCGCGACTTCTGAAGTTTCTTTAGTCTAGCCAGCTTTTGATCAAGCTCTTTTTGTAGTCCCGGAATCTGCCCATAGCGTATCTCTGCTGCGCGGCCAAGGTCTACACGCAGCTCTGCTTGCTCTGCTTCCAGACGTAAAGCTTCCAAATCTTTTTTTATACCGCGTATGTCCGTGACTATTGTCTTTTCGTTTTGCCATTTTAGCTCCAGTTCGCGAGTTTTCTCCTGCAAGTTGCCTATCTCTTTGTCTATATCTTTCAATCTGTTTTTTGTTTCTTTCGGGTCAATGTGAGAAATCTCAAGCTCCTTTTTCAGTGCTTCTTTTTCTATTTCTAAACGCATGACTTTCCTGCTGGATTCTTCAAGCGCGGCAGGCTTGTTCTCTAAAGCAATACGAAGAGAAGATGATGCTTCGTCTATCAGATCTACAGCTTTGTCCGGCAAAAAGCGGTTGGTTATGTATCTTGTGCTCAAGTTTACCGCAGAAACTATAGCATCGTCTGTTATGTGTACTCCATGGAAAAGTTCGTATTTTTCTTTTAAACCGCGCAAGACAGCAATAGCATCTTCTACGGAAGGTTCGTCTACATACACAGGCTGAAAGCGGCGGGCAAGCGCCGGATCTTTTTCTATATGTTTCTGATATTCCTTGAGTGTCGTAGCACCAATAGCACGAAGTTCCCCGCGTGCCAAAGCTGGCTTCAGCATGTTGGAAGCGTCCAATGTTCCTTCCGCACCACCGGCGCCGACTATGGTGTGTATTTCATCTATAAATAAAATTATTTTCCCTTCTGCGCGCTCTATTTCTTTCATTATGCCTTTCAGGCGCTCTTCAAACTCGCCTCTGTACTTTGTACCAGCGATCAGTGAGCCAAGGTCAAGCGAGACCAGCTCTTTGTCTTTCAAAGATTCTGGCACATCGCTCTTTGCTATACGTTGTGCCAAGCCTTCTACTACAGCAGTCTTGCCTGTACCAGGCTCGCCTATTAGTATTGGATTGTTTTTTGTTCTGCGAGAAAGTATCTGCATGATGCGCATTATCTCTGTATCTCGTCCTATCACTGGGTCAAGCTTGTCTTCCCGAGCAAGCTTTGTCAGGTTTCGCGTAAACTTGGTTAGCAAGCGAAGCTTCTTAGGCACTTCCATTTCCCCAGTGTTTTGATTTTTAAATTCCGTTATAAGTTTCAATATCTGGTCTTTATAAATCCTAAACTTCGCGAGTATTTCTCTGGCTTCGCTTGGAACTTCGAGCAATGCTAAGAATAGATGCTCTGTAGATACAAATTCATCTTTCATCGCTTGCGCTATTTTTGCGCTGTGCTCTATAGCCTGTGCCAAGTCAGGAGTAAGAAATATCTGGTAAGAAGGTGCAACAGTTGTACCGGCATCAGGCAACTCTATGGTGTCTATGACTGTGTCTATAAGCAAAGCTGTATCTACGTCCATCTTGTCCAGCATAGATATGACAAGAGACTCTTCTTGCATAAGCAGTGCAGACAAAAGGTGGTTGGAGTTTACATGGTTTTGGCCACGCTCTATAGCAAGCTCGTGCGCTCGGCGTATAGCCTCTTTGGCTTTGGTTGTAAAGTTTTGAAATGGTGGCATATTTTTTATAATAACATTATTTTTATATAAGTCAAATGAGCTAATTTTGCACTTTCGGGGCTTTAGCGTATTTTTCTGAAATGTCCCGCAAGGAATTTATAACTTCATCCACATCGCCCCTGTTTGTACCTCTGCCCATGGAGAAACGGATGAATGCAGTATCCTCAAACTCTGCTAGCTTATAATCTTTCCTCATGTTCATTATAACATAAGACGCAAGCGCATCGTGGCTTTTACACGCACTTTTTGCGGAAACAAATATTCCGCGTGCATCCAGCTCAAAGAGTAGAAGCTCGGAATCCATACCCGACATAGCTATGTGCACGTTGTTTGGCAAGCGCTCGGCTTCATCTCCGTTTATAGAAATATTTTTAAAATTTGCCCGTAAACTTTCAATAAAATATTTTTGCAGTTCTTTCAGCCTCGCTGTTTCTACTTCGCGCATTTCCTCTGCTATTTCCAGCGCGGCGCCAAGCCCGACCACCAGCGGTGTCGGCAATGTTCCAGGACGAAGTCCTGACTCCTGCTCGCCGCCGTGCATCACACCCAAAAGCTTGGCGCCGCGCCTTACATACAAAGCACCAACACCTTTAGGGCCATATATTTTGGAAGCATTTATAGAAAGCAGGTCTACCCCTAGTTTTTCTACATTCACGTCCAAGTATTGTAATGCCTGCACAGCGTCCGTGTGAAAGTATGGGTACACACTTCGACTGACAAATCCAGGAATACCTCGTGTAGTTTTTTTGAAATGCCGTATTACTTTTGCAATTTCGCGTACTGGCTGCACTGTTCCAACTTCGTTGTTGGCATACATGACAGACACAAGCACTGTCTCTTCACGCAAAGCTTCTGCTACATCTTTCGGGTCTATCAGACCTTTTTCGTTTACAGAAATGTATGTCACGTCCACCCCTTCGCTCTCCAGATATTTTGCTGTTTCTAAAATTGCTGAATGTTCTATAGAACTGACCACTACATGTGGCCGCTTTTTTTCTTCTATATACTCGCGAGTTTTTTTATAAGCATTTATCACGCCAAGCACAGTCAAGTTGTCGCTTTCAGTTCCACCAGAAGTGAAGAATATCTCGTCCGCATGCGCGCCTAGAACCTTGGCTGTTTGCAAGCGAGATTTCGCGACGGCATTTTGTGCTTCCAGGCCTGCTTTATGCAGAGCGTTCGGGTTCGCAAAAATCTTACTCCAATATGGCTCCATAGCAGCAAGAACACGCTCGTCCAAAGGAGTGGCAGAAGCATAATCCATATATATTGTCTTTTTATTTTGAGTCATAGCGTTTTAGACAGAAATAGTGTATAATACACTCTCAATACCCTATCATTATTATATAGCATATGCCAACACTTTCACTTGTCACATATATACTCGCGGGAGTTATAGTCCTGCTCATAGTCTGGGTTATCAGACTTGAAATGCGTTTGCGCAAATACTGGCGTGGGAAAAATGGCGCTGACTTGGAAAGCCACATAAATGAGATAGGCAAAAGTATTGATACCCTGTATTTAAAACAAAAAGATTTTAGCGCACACGCACAGTACTTAGAGAACAAATCTCGCGCAAGCATCAGGAACGTAGAGATGCTTCGTTTCAATCCTTTTAAAGACCAAGGCAGCAACCAAAGCTTTGCCATAGCAATGCTAAACGACGAAGGCGACGGTGTAGTACTTTCTACTTTGTACTCTCGCGAACGCATGAGCCTTTTTGCAAAGCCTATAAAAAACCGTTCTTCTGAATTTGAGCTTTCTGTTGAAGAGAAAGAAGTTCTAGCTAGGGCATCCAAAGAAAAATAACATGAAAGAAAAAAACACGACAATAGAAAAGCCGCCGGTGGTGGTGATAATGGGACATATTGACCACGGCAAAAGCACACTGCTTGACTACATACGCAAGACAAATGTTGTAGATTCTGAAGCGGGAGGCATCACACAGCATCTTTCAGCATACGAAGTAAACCACAAAGATGAAAAAGGTGTATTAAAAAAGATTACCTTTTTGGATACTCCGGGACACGAGGCATTTTCCCAAATGCGCAACCGTGGAGCTTCTGTAGCAGATATTGCTATACTCATAGTATCTGCAGAAGATTCAGTAAAAACACAGACAGTGGAAGCCTTGAACACTATACTTGATGCAAAAATACCGTACATAGTAGCTATAAACAAGATAGACAAGCCTGGAGCAAACGTAGAAAAAGTAAAAATGGATTTGGCAGAAAAAGGCGTGTACCTGGAAGGCTACGGTGGCAACATACCAAGCGCAGAGATCTCTGCAAAAGTCGGCACCGGTATAGACCACCTGCTAGAACTTATCCTGCTTGTAGCAGAGATGGGCGAGCTGAAAGCTAGGACGGACATGCCAGCCAAAGGTGTAGTCATAGAATCTTTGCTTGATACAAAGCGCGGTATATCTGGCACACTCTTGATAAAAGACGGCGTGCTAAAAAAAGGCATGGTAGTAGTATCTGATAGTGCTACTGTAGGAACACGGATCATGGAAGACTTTTTAGGCAAATCAGTGAGCGAAGCAGTCCCCTCTTCTGCTGTGCGTCTTATCGGCTTTGACAAACTACCAACTGTCGGCAAAGAATTTACAGCTTTTGAAAACAAAAAGGACGCGGAGAAAGCGGTGATAGATTGGCAAAACAATGCCGGCAAGAAGAGTATCTCCGAGAATATTTTAGGCGCAAAAAATGTAACGGGCGAAACAAAGATAGTGCCAATAATCATAAAGACAGACGTGGCAGGCACGATAGAGGCGATAGAAAAAGAGATCACAAAGATCTGCACAGACCAGATAACTTGCAAGATCATAAGCAAGGGTGTTGGCGCTATATCTGAAGGCGATGTGAAGCTAGCTTCTAGCGACAGAGAAGCCATGATAATAGGATTCAACGTAAAGACGGACAAGAACGCCAAGGACCTAAACGAAAACACTGGTGTACCAATACACACTTTCGATGTTATATACAAGATCACAGACTGGCTTCGTGAAGAACTGGAAAAACGCCGCCCTCGCAAAGAAGTAGCCGAAATTTCCGGTAAAGCAAAGATTTTGAAGTTCTTCAGTGCGACCAAAGACCGCCAAGTGGTAGGTGGAAGGATAACCGAAGGCAGAATAACTGTCGGCAACAATGTAAAGATCATCCGCAGAGACAACGAGATCGGCACTGCGGTGATAGTTGGTCTTGAGCAAGGCAAGATAAAAACAAAAGAAGTGCTGGAAGGCAACGAATGCGGCATCCTTGTAGAGTCAAAGCTAGAGATAGCTGCGGGAGACATATTTGAAGCATTTACTATGGTAGAGAAATAAAATGACACTGCGACAAGACAAAGTAAAAGAAGAACTGAAGCACTTGGCTGCAACTTTCATCGCAGCAGAAAGCAATAAAACCTCGCTCATAACTGTGACAGACTGCGACATTACTCCGGACTTGAAACAAGCAAAGGTGTATGTAACAGTTATGCCAGAAGACAAAGAGGCAGACACTTTGAACTTCTTAAAGCGCCAGCGCAAAAGCCTGCGCGAGTATGTAAAGGTGCGCACAAAAATGCGTGTACTTCCCTTTTTTGAGATAGAGATAGATATAGGAGAAAAACATAGGCAAAGAATTGACGATTTACTAAGAGAATGAGAATATTGTTTTAGTGTCCCGGTCGCCAAGTGGTAAGGCAAAGGTCTGCAAAACCTTTATACGACGGTTCGATTCCGTTCCGGGACTCCAAGGTTATTTGAAAAGTTTTAACAATTTGCCCAGGTGATGGAATTGGTAGACATAGGGGACTTAAAATCCCCAGGCGACAACGCCGTGCGGGTTCGATTCCCGCCCTGGGCACCACAATCTGACTTTCGGAAAATTCGCCGATTTTTTCATTGGCGGCGCAAAGCGCCGCCCAAGCATTTTCCCCCGACAAATCCTCTGCGCTCGGCGCGGCGAGCCGCGCCTCGCGGTTGCCCAAGCAGAGGTTCGAGCCAAAGATTTCTTTGGCGGCAACCTTTTTTGCAAAAAGGTTGCTCTCCCGCGCGATTTGAGGCAGATTTTCTGCCTCTTTTATCCATTCCGCCATAGGTTCTAGCCAGCCAGTCCGCTTTTGTTCAATCCGTGCCATTTGTTCCTCCAGCGACTTCTTTTCAGATAATAGTTTCGCTTTTTCCTCGCGGTAGATTTCGCGTTCAATATCCTGTTCAAGATAGCCGTCAAGAAGTCGCTGGAGTTTCGTTTGAATGGCGCGGATTTTGGTTTCGGCTTCCCGAACAAAAGCGGTTGCGGATTGGGCGGCTTCTGTTTTCTCCTTGTCCAGTTTCTTCCGCATAGTAGCCGCCCAATCCGGTCTCAAAGAAAATTTTTGTAAAAGGGATGATAACTGGCGATCTAGTTCCTCTTGGCGAATACAAGGTTCGGGACATTTCACCGCCTTGTTTTTCTTGGTGCAGTGATAATAAACATATTCGTGAACATTTCCATTTTTCTGTTTCTTAACCTTG
>JBDHUR010000005.1:0-41977 GCA_039809265.1 Minisyncoccia bacterium | reverse complement strand
AGCGTGTCCGAGGCGCATTTCATTCTTCGTTAGGGTTCTGCTCAAAATACATTCGAACTTTGTCCAACAAACACCGCCAAAATTGGAAATCGGAATCAGAGCCCGAAATGGGGTCGGCGCGAAGCGCCGACACTCCTCTCTTCCCCCCAAAAATTCTGAATCTGAAAGGATTTTCCACGCTCCGCGTGGCTCGTCGTTTGCCAATGCTATATGAATAATCAAACCAATAAGTTTTTCATCTACACTCGCAAGTCTACGGACGACAAAGACAGACAAGTCCGCAGTATTGCTGACCAACTTTCGGAGTTAAAGGACTTGGCGTTGAAAGAGCAGCTGGAAGTGGTAGATGTCTTTGTCGAGAAGCAGACCGCCAAAATACCAGGTCGCCCTGTATTTGGTGAAATGTTAGAGCGAATGGAGAAAGGCGAAGCCACTGGTATTTTGGCGTGGCATCCCGATAGACTCGCGAGAAATAGCGTTGATGGTGGAAAGATAATTTATCTCGTTGATACAGGCGTAATTAGTGAGATGAAATTTCCAACTTTTTGGTTTGATCCGACACCGCAAGGAAAATTCATGCTCTCAATCGCTTTTTCGCAATCCAAGTACTACGTTGATAACTTGAGTGAGAATATCAAGCGTGGGAAGCGCAACAAAGTGAAGGAAGGTATATGGCCTCAAATGTCTCCGTTGGGATACATCAATGAAAATGGCAAGATTGTGCTTGATAGCGAGATTGCTCCGCTTATCAAAAAGACATTTGAGGCATACGCCACAGGCAACTTCACTTTGCGCGAACTTCGCTACAAGTTTAATGGACTTGGATTGAAGCGAAAAAGCGGAAAGGAACTTGCGGTGTCGAATTATCAAAAACTTCTCAAAAATCCTATCTACACGGGTTTGATGTTATACAACGGAGAGATTTTTGAGGGCAAGCACGAACCGATTATCTCAAAGAAACTTTTTGATTCTGTTCAGGGAGTGATGAGCCGAAAGTCGAAACCGAAGTCTCGCGGGTTAAAGTCGTATCTTTACCGAGGATTTTTCCGTTGCGGAGAATGTGGGTGCTTTGTTACCACCGAAACGCAAAAAGGTCATAACTATCTGCGTTGTACAAAACGGAAAAATCCTTGTGAGCAGAAATATGTCCGCGAGGAGCTCATCACTTCTCAAATACAGGAGGAAATCAAAAAAGTTTCTTTGCCACTCGATTGGCTTTCTTGGATGATTGAGGAGAACCAAAAAGACCAATCATCCGAAATCCAATCGAGTACGCTTTTTTCTGATGGTTTGAAAGCCGAAATTTCTCTTCTTGATACCAAAATTGAGAAGCTGATGACAGCATACCTAGAGAGCGCATTATCACTTGAAGAATATCGTGATGCCAAGGGTACACTCGTTGCCTCAAAACAGCTTCTCAAAGAGAAATTATCGGCTTTTGAGCAAAAAGCGAATAATCGGTTCGAACTTACGGAAAAGTTTTTGAAATACAATATGGAATTGGCAAACGAGGAAACAAATGAAGAAAAACTTCATTTGTTCAAAAAAGTCGGTTCGAACTTTCAAATTAAGGATCGAACCGTACTTTTTGAGCCACGCGGAGCGTGGAAAATCCTTTCAGATTCAGAATTTTTGGGGGGAAGAGAGGAGTGTCGGCGCTTCGCGCCGACCCCATTTCGGGCTCTGATTCCGATTTCCAATTTTGGCGGAGACGGACGGATTCGAACCGTCGAGGGTTTTTACGCCCTGCCTCGTTAGCAGTGAGGTGCTTTCGACCACTCAGCCACGTCTCCATTGTTCTTAGACTACCATATTTAAAAGTTTTTTTCTAATCCAACTACTTTATTGCTTTTGCAACAGCATCAGCCACACCAGCTTCAAATACTCCAGAGATTATTTTGTTCTTTTTTGGATTCTTTACCATTTTTGCCAAGTTTTGCGCAGCTTTTATTTTCATTTTATCTGAAATACTTTGTACTTTATTTTTCAATGCACCCTTGAAAAGTCCTGGGAAAACTAAAGCGTTGTTGATTTGGTTCGGAAAGTCGGATCTACCTGTCGCTACTACAAAAGCTCCGGCAGCAAGCGCTGCATCTGGCATTATCTCTGGTACAGGGTTTGCCAAGGCGAAAATTATCGGCTTTTCATTCATCAGCTTTATGTACTTTGGCAAAAGTACTCCAGGTTTGGATACACCCACAAATACATCTGCATTTTGCATAGCTTCATCCATACCGCCGGAAATATTCTTGGGGTTGGTACGCCTTGCCAAATCTAGCTTGTAAGCAGAAAGGTCTTTACGGGAAGCAGAAAGCAGCCCTACACTGTCCAGTACACGCACATCTTTTACTCTATACAAGAGAAGTAGGTTGGAGATGGCGGTGCCGGCTGCGCCGGCACCGCTTACAACCACAGAAATTTTCTTCAAACTCTTACCTGCCACCTTGCAAGCATTTATCAGTCCCGCAAGGACAACTATGGCTGTGCCGTGCTGATCGTCGTGTATCACGGGTATATCAAGCTTTTGCTTTAGCTCCCTCTCCACATCAAAGCACTTGGGTGCAGCAATATCTTCCAAGTTTATCCCGCCAAAGTTTGGCGCGATGCGAAGCACTGTGTTCACTATCTCTTTTGCATCCTGAGTATCCAGCACTATGGGAAAAGCATCAACTCCAGCCAGAGACTTGAAAAGCACTGCCTTGCCTTCCATGACGGGCAAGGCACCTTCGGGGCCAATATTCCCAAGCCCCAAAACAGCAGAACCATCCGAAACCACAGCCACAGTTTTGCCTTTCATTGTATATTTGCCTGCCTCTTTTTTGTTTTTTGCAAGAAAGGAAGAAACTGCGCCTACTCCAGGAGTGTATATAAGAGAAAGGTCATCCCTGTTTTTTACAGCTTTTGCCGGTACGACAGATATTTTACCGCCAAGCTTTTTATGAAGCGCTAAAGCTTCTTTTGAAATATCTTTTTTATTGGACATATTTTATCTTTGAGAAGCTGATATGTCTGCGGAAATGTCAAATGCATCATCCACACTTGCTACAAATGGCACGTCGGGGATAGTGAGACTGTAGTCAGAACGCTTTATGGTTGCGCTCATTTTACCTGTTATTTTTGAGCCGTCTACATTTGCAGTTATTTTCAAAACCACAGGCTTTGAAATGCTGGAAACTTTAAGCGTGCCATTTAGCGTAAACTCTTTGCCGTTTTCAAAAGTTACAGTTTTGTCTGCTGGCGTAAATGTTATGTACTCATTGCCTGCTTTTTCAGAAACAAGTATTCCACGCACTATCATGCCGTCGCGCTTCTCATCATCCGTCTTGAATGTTCTTGCATCTATTTTCACTTCTCCGAGAGCAAGAGTGTATTGCTTTGTTGCCACGCCAGTTTCTTTTATTTTCATTTCTCCCGCTACTTGGCTTGTCGTGCCGACAGCAGTGAAAGGCTTCTCACGCAAAACTTCCTTAATGGAAAAAGAAACTTTGGAAACAGAGTCTATGCGGTATGTCTTCCAGTCCCCCGTACTAGCACCGCCGACTGTGTCTGAAGTTGTATCGTCTACAGTTACGGGTGTAACTTGGTCTTGGATGTTTTCGGTAGGCTCTGCCACTGGGCGGGTAAGATAAAAATATGCGCCGAGTGCAACGATTGCCAAAACTATGATTATCGAAATTATTTTTTTCATATTATTTTAATTACACAACTAATTGCTATCTGCCGATTATACTACTTCTCCCACAAATCCCAAATCATGCCAGCGATGTTGCGCGGCTTGCCCTCCAGCGCGTAGTAATGCAAATCTATGAAAGGCAAAGTGTTGCATTCTATGATCCCCCATTTTTGGGAAGCTTGGTCTGCCGTCGGGTCTGGCACTACCACATCAAAGCCTGCAACAGCCAAGGCGACAGTCTTCCCAGCTTTTTCCAAGAATGGCACAAACGAAGGATGCAGTTCGTCTATCATTTCCTTTGTTCTGCCGCCAAAAAGTCTGCCTGTCCTATGTGTCAGTTGTACTCGCTCGCCAACTTTGGGTACAGACTCCAAAGTCATACCAGAACGCGCCAAGTATTCGTACCGCTCGGGTGTCATTTCTATGGGTTGCACGCGCTCTGGCTTGGTGCGATTATTTTCTTCTATCAGCTCTTGTACCGTATGTACCCCATCGCCTACCACAGCTGGCGCAGAAGCTCGATAGAAGCCGGCCAGCTTGCCGTTTACCAGTGTTGCCCTGCAGATGTCTCCGCTCAAATGCTCTTCTATCATGACGTACGGAGTTATGGCGTGCGCCAGCTTTACAGCTTTCTCCACCTCTTCAAACGAATGCACATTTGTAGTAGTATGCCTACCTCGCGAGCCGATGCGCGGCTTTACAATGACGGGGCCCGAAAAATTTGCAAACACAGATTGCAAATTTTTCGGGTGGAATTGCGAAAGCGTAGCATACTTTGGCACAGGCACTCCTGCATCTTTCAGATAATTCTTCAAAATCTTTTTATCGTCCCAAACAACTTCCGAATCCATAAACTCTGGCGGCACCGGCAACGATTCAAAATAAAACCACTTGTTTTTAATCTTTGCTCGATATAACTCAAGCGGCTTGCCAAAGACTGCGACCTGCTGCATCTGTATTCCCCTCCTATTTGCCTCTTCCCAAACTATCCGCGAGCGGAAAGATGCAACCTTATCCATAGAATTTTCAAAATGCGCCAAGCCGAAAAACTTCAAGCAAGCTACAAAAAAGTTTGGAAACTTGTCCACTAAGTTCTTCACAAATTTGGGCGCACGAGCTGTTATTTTTGCTGTGCGAGACTCTACATGCACAGCAAGTATTGTACCTATGTATTCCAACTTGTGGTTTGTCGGAGAGTCACCGCAATATTGGCATTTTATTTTTTTTGCTTGTGGTTCTAGGGTTGTTGTCATAGCTTTAAGTACAAAAGCAAAGGGGCTGCTAATGCAGCCCCTTTGAAGAGCCGAAGCTCTTAGTGCCCACCGTGGCCTCCGAGTGTTTTTCTCATATTTAGTAAAAAGAAAATCTCATAATAGCGACCGACTACATTATACTCTTTTTAAAAACTTGTCCATAGTGGAAATCTTGGCGTAAATCATAATAACAAGGTATAATCACTGCATGGATAATGACATGACACTAGAGCAAGAAAATGCCAAGCTAAGGAAACAAAATGCTTTCAAAACAGACGTTATTTCCATTTCCGCACACGAACTGCGAACATCTTTATCTGCGCTAAAGTGGATACTAAAAATGTTCCTAGATAAAGATGTGGGGGAAATAAATGCCGAGCAAGAAAGCCTGATGAAAAAAGCTTTTGACTCCAACGAACGCATGATAGGGCTTGTAAATGAAATGCTTGCAATAAACCATTCAGACGAAGTAAACCTGACTTACGAAACAGAACAGGCCTCTATAGAAGACATTATAGACACAGTCCTTTTTGACTTCATCGGCGAAGCTTATAAGCGCGGCATAGAACTGCTTTTCCTAAAACCCGAGCATCCTATGCCCAAGATAACAGCAGACGTATCCAAAATACGCGTAGTAATACAGGGCTTGGTAGAAAATGCGATAAAGTACAGCGAAGATGGCGGGAAAGTTTTCATATCTGTACACGAAAAAGGTAGAGAGATAGAAATATCGGTAAAAGATACAGGCATGGGTATAACAGCCGCAGACCAGCCGCATATATTTGAAAAGTTCTTCCGCGCCAGAAATGCAAAAGAAAAATATTCTGTTGGTTCTGGCTTTGGACTTTTCACCGCAAAGAGGATCGTAGAACACCATGGGGGAACAATAAGATTTGAATCCACAGAAAAAAACGGCACAACATTCTACATCACACTGCCTATGGCAGCAAAATAGTTCACTTTACACCTGCAAATGTGGGTAGTATCATATACTTATGGCAAAAAAAATACTTGTGGTAGAAGATGACAACTTCCTAGGCGGGCTTGTGGTGACAAAGCTTTCCAAAGACGGGTATAGCGTAACCCACGCTCCAGATGTGAAAACTGCATCTGAAGTACTTGAGAAAGAGAGCCCGGACTGTGTTCTACTTGACCTTGTGCTCCCAGGAACAGACGGCTATGGATTCCTAAAAAAGATACGGGAGAATTTGAAATTTAGCAAAACACCGGTGATAGTTTTCTCCAACTTGGCTGAAGAGAAAGACATAGAGAAAGCAAAAGAGCTTGGCGCAAACGAGTTCATGATAAAATCCAACTTTACTTTAGACGAAGTTTCCGCCAAAATAGCAACATTTGTAAAATAGAATGTCCAAGACAACTTACAACACTATACTGGCCATACTTATACTAGTCATCTTGGCTGGAACATACATTATATTTACGCATAAAGAATATACTGAGGAATACATACCAACACCCGCGCCTGAACTAAACACAACACCAGAAAGTACACTAGAGCCTACACCCGTTTCTGCCGGACCGTTGCCGACTTTTGGAGATAGTGTTGCGGCAACGCCAGAACAAACACCAGCACCGAAGCCGGCAACAAAAGCCCAAGCAGTAGGAGTGCCCGCAGCAGCATCTGAAACTATCCACTACACCAATGGCGGATTTTCCCCAAATACATTGACCATAAAACAAGGTACAACTGTAACATTTATAAACGACACCGAGCAGCCAATGTGGGTCGCCTCTGCTCCTTACCCTTCACACTCTGGATACCCATCTTTCAACCAAAGGAGAGCGGTACTAAATGGCGGCATGTATAGCTTTACTTTCACCGAAATAGGAGGATACAACTACCAAAACGACCGCAACATTGCCAACACTGGCACCATCATCGTCCAATAAAACAAAATTCTATGCTACTTTCCTCCGAGATAAAGACAGTTATGCGCATAGATGCAAACCAGGAGAAAGCACTGAAGCGGCTAAAGATACTGACAGTGCGCGACCTTTTGTTTTATTTCCCTGTCAGGTATAGCAACATCAGCGAAGTGAAGCTTATCCGCGACCTTTTGGCAGGAGAAAATGCAACCATCTTTGGGGCAATTTCTGACGCAAAAACAAAAAAGGGTTTTAGAAGCAAGATACCTATGGGCGAAGCAACGATAGAAGATTTATCTGGAAAAATAAAAGTTATCTGGTTCAACCAAGCATACATGGCAAAGATGGTGCTAAATGGCGAGTCTGTTCGACTTTCCGGCAAAGTAACCGAAGGCAAACAAGGTTTATACCTCGCAAATCCGGAAGTAGAACATACACCGACAATGCCGATAGACAGCCACGAGACACTTTTTGCAGGTAGTAAAGAAGACGAGGATATACGCTATCCTGTGTACAAGGAAACACGAGGCATAACTTCCAAATGGATTTTCCATGCTATGCAAAAAGTTTTCAAAAGTGGTCTGCTCGAAACATTGGAAGACTATTTGCCGGAAGATATTTTGAAAAAATATAAC
Source organism: Minisyncoccia bacterium (assembly GCA_039809265.1). GTDB lineage: Bacteria > Patescibacteriota > Minisyncoccia > Phycocordibacterales > UBA9973 > JBDHUR01. The sequence continues at coordinate 34,529 of JBDHUR010000005.1, read as the reverse complement.
CTGCCGAAACTCTCTACCGCGCTTGTTTGGATACACTATCCTAAAAAAGAAAAAGACAGTCTGGCTGCGCGCAAGCGTTTTGCCTTTGAAGAAGTTTTCTTTATACAGTTGCAAAAACAGAAAACCCGCGCCGAAGCAGCTGCCCTAGAGAGCTATACTGTGGATGTGGATCAAAAAGATATTGCGGATTTTATGTCTCGCTTTCCATTTACCCCAACCAATGGCCAAGAAAGAGCTGTGCAGCACATACTGGCAGACTTTTTGAAAGGGCGGCCGATGTCCAGGCTGATAGAAGGCGATGTGGGCTCCGGCAAAACTGCAGTAGCTGCTGCAGCAGCATACGCTATCATAAAAAATCGACCGCCCAAAAAAGACGAGAAAGATAAAAAGCAAACATTTGGCAACTTGCAGATAGCCTACATGGCTCCGACGGAAATACTTGCAACACAACACTTTGAATCTTTCATAAAATACTTCAAGCACACAGGTATAAACATTGGACTCATCACCGGCTCGGGCTGCCGCAAATTCCCTTCCAAAGTTGCATCCAGCTCGCTCCACGGCGGATGGACAGACATTTCTCGATCACAGCTTTTGAAATGGGTTGCAAATGGAGAAATCCCTATATTGATAGGCACGCACACACTGATCCAGAAATCTGTTGCCTTCAAACACCTTGCTATGGTAGTTATAGACGAGCAGCACCGCTTTGGCACTCTGCAACGAGGTAAACTTGCCAAAAAAGAATCTACCAGCTGGCAAATACTCCCCCACCTGCTTTCTATGACAGCCACCCCGATACCACGCACATTGGCGCTGACAATATACGGCGACCTAGATCTGACTCTACTTGACGAAATGCCAGAAGGTCGCAAGCAGATAATAACCGAAATAGTAACTCCAGATAAAAGAAAAATTGTTTATGAGAAAGTACGACAAGAGATGGAGCAAGGCCGGCAATTGTATGTGATCTGTGCTCGTATAAATGACGCTGATCCAGACAAAGAGCTTGCCCTAAACCTTAAGTCTGTAACTTCTGAAGCAAGGCGTTTAAAGAAAGAAATTTTCCCAGAATACAACATTGGCATATTGCACTCTAAAATGTCTAAACAGAAAAAAGAAGAGGTAATGAAAGACTTCTATCAGAAAAAGATAGATGTACTTGTAGCAACATCTGTAGTAGAAGTCGGGGTGAACGTGCCAAATGCCACTATGATAATAATAGAAGGCGCAGAACGCTTCGGGCTTTCCCAGCTGCACCAGTTGCGCGGGCGCGTGATCAGGAGTACACACCAAGCCTACTGCTATGTTTTTGCTGAAACAAAAACTCAAAAAACCCTGGATAGACTAAAAGCCCTAAAAACAGCCAAGAACGGTTTTGAACTTTCCGAGCTTGACTTGGCGCTTCGCGGCGCGGGTGAGCTTGCCGGCACAAAGCAATGGGGCCTTTCCGACCTAGGCATGGAAGCGATAAAAAACATAAAAATGGTAGAAGCTGCCCGCGCAGAAGCCACAAGATTGATCCAAGAAGACAAATCTCTGCATAGTTACCCTATGCTTTTCCAAATCCTATCCACCCAAAAGCAAGATTTACATTTTGAGTAAAAAATTGAAAAAAAACAGCAAATAAGATAGAATGGCAGTATACCACCCTTAGCTCAGTTGGTTAGAGCACAGAGCTTATACCTCTGGGGTCCTTGGTTCGAATCCAAGAGGGTGGACACTTATATGATCAACGAATTTGTAGCAAAAAAGCTGGGCGAAGTAGGTGCATTTGCCGCCTTGGGCAAGGACACTCTAGATAAAGGAATGAAGGCTTCCAGCGAGCTTTGGGGTGAAAGCAAAACTAGAGAGATACTTGATATGCACGAAAAAACCCTTTCCTATGTAGACGACTTTGCAAAGAGGGAAAACGTAGAAGGTATAACCATACCAAAACAAGAAGCAACATTTCAGAAATTGCAGGCCATGCGAGACATGTACATGAAGGATGCTTGGGACAACCCAGTGGAGATAGCAGAATGGTCTGGATTTTTCCTTGGGGCAGCCAAAGTACACTGGGCTCTTGTAGAAGGAGCAGCAGAAGCTTTGAGATACGAATCACTGGCAGCGAACGCAAAAGAAAACATTGCTTTCCACGATGCCTTGCTCGCCCACACACAAAACTACTTACACTCTGCGGCAAAAACTAAAATCAAGTAAACACCAAAAATACTTTTAAAAAGGCTTGCGCAGGCTGACGAGCCGAGCACGAGAATATTTGCCAGCAGACAAATATTCTCGTGCTTTTCAAAAGAATTTTTGGTGTTTTGATATAGATCTCTAACCTACTAATTCCAAAGAAGGCTCTTTGTTATCTGGTAATTTTTTAGGCAATATACCGTAAGCAATTATTACTTTTTCATATTCATCTTGCTCTAGCGTTTCTACTTCAAGAAGTTTATGCGCTACAGCATCGAGGGCTTTCTTGTGCTCTCTCAACACTTCTTCTGCGCGGGCACGAGAGTTATCCATTATTTTCTTTACTTCTTGTCCAATCTTTGCAGATACGGCCTCGGAATGTTCTCTGCCGGACACACCTTGCCCAAACATAGTCTTGCCGCCATCTGACTCTAGTGCAACTGGACCTATCTCGTCGCTCATGCCCCAGCGTGTCACCATGGCTGTCGCAAGATTTGTAGCTACCTGCAAGTCGTTTGATGGACCGGTAGTAATGTCGCCAAACACCATCTTTTCTGCTACATATCCGCCCAGCGCCATAGCTATGTCGTCTAGGAATTCCTTTTTCGTCTGCAGCTTGCGCTCTTCCAGCGGAAGTTTGAGAGTATACCCGCCCGCGCGGCCGCGCGCTACTATGGACACTTTGTGCACAGGGTCTGCATCAGGCAAGACAGAAGCCACTATCGCGTGCCCAGCTTCATGATATGCGGTTACTTCTTTTTCTTTTTTTGTCATAAGGTGGCTTTTACGCTCCGGCCCCATCATGACTTTTTCTATCGAGCGTATCAGATCAAACTGTGCTATCTTTTTTCTATTCTCTCTAGCAGCAAGTATCGCACCTTCGTTCATCAAGGAATATATGTCAGCTCCAGAGAAACCACTGGTACGCTCGGCGATAACTTTCATATTTATATCTTCCGCCAAAGGCTTCTTGCGTGCATGTATGTTAAGTATCTCTTCTCTGTCTCTCCTGTCAGGTAGGTCCAGCACTACTCGGCGATCAAAACGTCCTGGGCGAAGAAGTGCTGGATCAAGTACATCGCTCCTGTTCGTAGCTGCCATTACTATAACTTTTTCATTCGGCTCAAAGCCATCCATCTCTACAAGTATCTGGTTCAAGGTCTGCTCACGTTCGTCATTGCCGCCACCATATCCTCCGCCTCGCACACGCCCAACAGCATCTATCTCGTCTACAAAGATTATTGCAGGTGCAGCGCGCTTCGCCATTTCAAATAGGTCTCGCACACGAGAAGCACCAACACCAACAAACATTTCTACAAATTCAGAGCCAGACAAATGGAAAAACGGCACACCTGCTTCCCCCGCCACAGCTCTGGCAAGCAAAGTCTTGCCCGTACCAGGAGAGCCAGTGAGCAAAACTCCTTTCGGTATACGCGCGCCGATCTCTAGGAACTTTTTTGGATTGCGCAAGAAATCCACTATCTCTACCAACTCTTCTTTTGCTTCTTTGTTGCCGGCAATATCTTTGAAAGTTACTTTGTTGTTCACGTCGCTCGGGTCTGTGATCTTGGCTTTGGATTGACCGAAGGTAAAAGCTTGCATGCCCGCGCCCTTCATCTGCCTTGTCAGCATCCAAATGAAAAATACGAGTATGAAAACTGGAAGTGCCACAGGCAGGACATTTAGGATCCAGTACCCTAGACCCTTGTCATCTTTTATAGAAATCCCTGCCTTTGCAAACTGTTCTGGAGTCACTCCATAGTTTGCTAAAGTTTCTGAAAGAGAAGCTTCGGCTTCTTTCTTGGAAACCTTCTCTTTCCCGTCATCGTATTTTATGGAAAGCTTATCTCCTTCCACAACTATAGACTTCACAGTGCCGGCAGACACATCTGCCGCAAGTTCAGAAATAGATATTTCTGTCGTGTCCTTCTGGGATCCAGAAAGGAATGTATACGCTGCCGTCAAAAGCATAAAAATAAGCAACGCAACAACCATCTGGCTACCGATTTTCGGCTTGCCAGACTTCCCCTTTTTCTCATTTTTCTTCTCAAATTTTATCTTCATCGTCCATGCATTATACAGGAAAACGTGAGAACGTGGTAGTAGTGGAGATGGCGAGAATTGCACTCGCGTGCAGAAAGATTTCACATTCAAGTCTACATGCTTATCTTGTTTAACATTTTAAGCATCTGCGTTTTTAAACAAGCAAAACGCGCATATGCCGATCTTCATATTGTTTCAGGCTGACAGCGAAGAACTCTGCTCGCCCTATCCTAAAAATATTGTGCCCGCACTACGTATTAGGAATCGGTAGCTTGGACACCCGCGTCGCGTTAGGCGAATGCGGGAGCAAAAGCTCCAGACGCAAAAGCGTAAGGAGATTTTACTGAACGAAATGCGTTTGCATTTACGTGTTCTGGCAGTTTAAAAAGTTACCAGAGCTTTGCATGCATGAAGATGAAGGTCATCCTGTCGAAGCTAATTCATCCCCAAATTTTATTTTCAAAGTGCTAAGACTTCATTTCCCTTCGTATCTCTCTGTCTGTGTCGCGCTTTTTTATACTCTCGCGCTTATCATGAAGCTTTTTACCCTTGCCGATACCGATCTCAAGCTTGATACGACGACCCTTACTATACACCGAAAGTGGCACTATTGTCAACCCTTTCGTTTCAGAAATTTTTTGGAGTTCTGAAAGTTCCTTTTTAGAAAGAAGCAATTTGCGAGTACGATCTGGATCATACTCTTTAGGTGTATTTTTTGCTTGGTAAGGCTGTATGGTCGCACCTATTATATACGCTTCCCCCGCAGAAAGTATGACATAACTTGCGTCCAAGGAAATCCTGCCTGCTCGTACAGACTTTACTTCAAGCCCAAGAAGCTCGATCCCGGCTTCAAATCGATCTTTGATCTCGTAGTTGAAATATGCTTTTCTGTTCTCAGTGAAAGACATGACTAAAGTTTAGCATAACGGTCGGCGAGAGAATACTCGCCGACCCGAATGCGTTTAAGGGAGAGCAGCGCGGCGCTCGTGCCGAGCGCCGCGCCAAGCTCGCGTGCCAAGACACGTATATACGTTCCGCCAGAGCAAAAAATAGTGCAAGATACGACTTGAAATGCCGACCCTGCATTTACAAAAAAATTTTCCCATTCCTTAAGTATTTCTGTCTGCCTAAAATCACCTTCCACTTTTGCAATTTTTGTAAAGATCTTCTCTTGTAATTCTTTTTTAGAAATTTTTTCAATCTTGCCAAAATCAATCTGACTTATCTCTACTTCGTGCATCGGTAAGTCTTTCTCCGTCACCATCCCAGACTTTGCAAGCGTGTGTAGTTGTATTCCACCTAAAGTTTTAGAAGAATACGGTGGATACTTTTGCATATATTTCCCCACAAACGCAGCAAGTTTCTCTTTCACAAATTTCTCTTCCAGCTTTACATCTGCCCCAACACTTGGCAGGCCGAGCATGTCGTATGTGTCAGTCTCCACACCAAGCAATATCTCGCATTCATACACCTTTTGCAGATGAAGATATTTTTCTTTGTCATATACGGATCGTCCGGCTAATACCAAAAGTAACCCCTCTGCCATTGGGTCCAGCCGGCCGGCATATGTCATGGGGACATTGTAATACTCGCCATTTTCTGCCCGAAAGCGCTCCATGCAAGCAAGCGGTGTTTCGCCTATTTCTTTATACAAAACAAGGATTTCTTGCATACAAAACTCACTTTAGCACAAAACCCATAAGACTTGCCAAAAACCGGCAAATAGGCTACTATATGTCTGACGGTTTATCGGATATCTTTATCTAAAACATTTGAAGGAAAGAATAAATAACCAAATAAGAGCATCCGAACTTCGTATCTTAGACAGCGAAGGCAACAACCTTGGCGTTATGAGCTTTAAAGAAGCCATGGAGCTAGCCTCCCACCAAGATATGGACCTTATAGAAATAGGTCCGACCGCGACACCGCCCATTGCCAAGATAATGGAATACGGCAAGTATCAATACGAGAAGAATAAAAAGCAAAAGAAAGCGAAAGCTAATGCACACAGTACAGAGACGAAGTCTATACAGATAAAGATCGGAACAGGAGACCACGACTTGGAGCTGAAAGCCAAAACAGCTTCCAAATGGCTAAAGGAAGGCCACCGGATAAAAGCAGAGCTGTATCTGGCGGGCAGGGCCAAAGGCATGGAAGAAGCGTTCCTAAAAGAACGTTTGGGAAGAGTGCTAAACCTTATCACAGAGCATTACAAGATAGCAGAACCATTTAAAAGAGGCCCGAAAGGTCTGATGGTGACCATAGAAAAGGACACCAAGAAACAGCAATAATATGAAAACAAACAAATCATATACAAAAAGGTTGAAGGTTACAAAAAATGGCAAGATTATCGGCCGTACACCAGGGTTCAACCATTTCAATGCAAAGCAATCTCGCACAAAGCAGCTTGCCGGCAGGAAAGGTCAGGAATTTAAGATAAAGCCGAAAGACAAAAGCCACTTGATGCCTTTTGCTTAGATTATTAAAAAGCTAACAAGCTAACTAAGCTCGCGAAGCTAGTAGCTACCCCAACATGACACGAGTAAAAAGAGGAACTATCGCTCTAAAGCGAAGACGAAAAATATTGAAGCAGGTTAAAGGCTTCCGCCACGGACGCGGCACAAAGGAACGCCAAGCAAAAGATGCTTTACTACACGCCGGTGCATATGCCTTTGCCCACAGAAAAGACAAAAAGTCTGACAAGCGCGGACTTTTCCAGACAAAGATAGGCGCAGCAGCCAAGGCAGAAGGTATATCCTTCTCTAAGCTTATGGGTGCACTGAAGAAAAAAGATATAAAGCTGGACCGCAAGATACTTGCAACTCTAGCTGAAAAACACAAAGATACATTCTCTCGTATTATCGCAAAAGCAAAATAAAATCCCCATAAGGGGATTTTATTTTGCTTATTTTTATTTATAAGCTCTTCTCTGCAAGTTTATCTTTTTTCACAAGTTCAATTATTTTCTCTATAAGTCGTTTTGGGTCTTCGTCAAATATTATCTTGTCGTTCGGGCGGTTTCCACGGGCAAGTATCTCGCGGATAGTCTCATCCATAGTCCACTCGCCTTCTAAAACTCCTATCGGTTTGCCATCTTCAAAGGCGATTGTAAACTCGTGTATTGTGCCTATGCGTCCGCAGCCGATAAGGATAGCATCGCAAGACCTCGTAAACAGCAAATCTCTCCCAGGAAATCCAAACCCTGTGTATACTATCAGGTCCATATAGTCTACCGGCAAGCGGTAGCTCTCCAGGTGCTCCTTTTCGCTGGCAGCAGGAGACAGTCCAATGGAAATTCCTCTTTCTTCCTTTGCGCCCATAGCGCTCCAAAGTGGAAAGCCTGTAGTTGCACCGGTGACGAGTATGCCATCTTGGCGTATGATCTCTCTGCCAAGTTCTTTCGCTTGCTCAAAAGCCTTCACGCCGCAAGTGCCTGTCTCTGCTGCACCAGAAACTCCGATCTTTATTTTTCTATGACTGTGCTTTTCATTGTCTCCCATAAAAGTTTTATTACATTTCCAATTCTACCACATCGTTCACACTTGGCGCAGTTGCATTCAAAGCAAAGTTGTCGCGTATTTTCTGCACAAGGAAAAGAGAGCTCTTTGGCTCACCCATAACCACAAATATCTGTTTCACTTTGTCCGCCATATGTGAGACAAATTCTAGCAAGTGGTTTGAGTCTTTATGTCCGGAATACCCTGCGATTTTTACCACACGTGCGCGCACCTTCGTATCTACGCCGTTTATCATGACATGTGTTGCACCATCTTCTATCATTCTACCCATAGTACCGACAGCTTGGTACCCAGTAAGCAGGAAGGTATTTTCTGGATGCTGCAGAAAGCGCTGCTCGTGGTGGATGATACGCCCACCATTGCTCATGCCAGAGCCGGCAATGATGATCTTTGGATTTGAAGATTCGGCGATAGCCTTTGAATCTTCTGTAGACAAAGTGACATGAAGCCCAGGGAAAGTAAAAATATCATCCCCACTGGCAATAAGCTTCTTTGCATTTTCGTTGAAGCACTCTGTGTGCTTTCTATAAACTTCAGTCAAATGTATCCCAAGCGGCGAATCAAAGTATATAGGCATACGAGGTATCTGCTTGTTCTCCACAAAGTTGTTTATCTCGTACAAAAGTTCCTGACTACGCTCTAGTGAAAATGTCGGCACAATAAGAACTCCTTTGTTTTTATAATTTTCTTCTATCGCTCTTTCAAGCATTTTATTGCGCTCATCTCGGCTTTCGTGATTTCTGTCTCCATACACAGACTCCATTACTAGGTAGTCCGCATCGTCTACCACCTCTGTATCACGCAATATAGGCGAAGGAGAGTTGCCAAGGTCTCCGGTGAAAACTATCTTCTTGCCATTGAAAACCACTTCCAGCATACCGGAGCCGAGTATATGTCCAGCATCTTTGTATGACATTTGGAAGCCTCCTGCGATGTTCATCTTTTGATGATAATCTATGCCTTCCCACAAATTCATTATCTTTTTTACAGTGTCTTCGTTATATATTTCATCCAAGCCATCTGCAGTATCCCTACCTAAAATACCGACAGTATCCATGAGCATCGGCAAAGCAAGGTCTTTTGTAGCCTTGGTAGAAACTATTTTTCCCCTAAAGCCATCGTGCACAAGCTTGGGTATGCGGCCTATGTGGTCTATGTGCGCATGAGTTATGAAAAGTATATCTATGCTAGCTGGGTCATATTGGAAATCTTGCCAGTTTACATCGTCTGCAAGCTTTGTACCCTGAGTCAAACCGCAATCTATCAGAAACTTTTTTCCAGCCTCACCTTCCAGCAAGTTTCCATTCTCATCAAGTGGCCCCTCGAGCAAAAAGTTTGCGCCCGTCACAGTACCAGTACCGGCACAAAAAGTAAGTCGCAGCTTCTTTGAATTTTTATCGGACATATAAAAATATTATATATCACTTTTGCTGTTTTCTCCAAAAGAAATCTGTGAAAGCAGATAAATAGCCGCTGCTGCGCCGCCGGCTGTGTCGAAAAATAGATCGGAAACAGAATCCAGCGGGCTAGCAATGTTGGCTGCAGGCACTAGCATTTGCACAATATATTCGTATATTTCCCAGCCGAAACCTATAACAAACGAAGATATGATGGATATTTTTACAATTCTTGAAACATTTATCTCTGGCATCGGCTTATGTTTCCTGCCAAAGAAATAAAACCAGACAGAGGCGAGCCCAAGCCACACTCCGCCCAAAAAATGCATAGGCATGTCAAACCACCAAAGCGCAGAATACCAATAGAACTTGGACGCAAGCAAGTTTAGGGAAAATATGACGAGTATTAGCAGTGCTATGCGGTTTATAAGCTTCTTATTCATAAGTTTATACTAGCAGAAATGCGGGCATAAAAAAATCACCCGCACGCGGATGAGCTTTTTACGGCTATCTGGCAGATATTACCTTTAGCAATAAAGCTAAGTGGGCGCTTGAACAACATGCCAAAGCAATATGTTACGGTTTTTGCTCCCTGGTAATATTTGTTTCTAGGTAATATTCCAAATAACCGTACTTAAAGTATACTCGTCTCACAAATTTACACAATATAGACGAAACTTTTTTCTGTTTTTTAATTTCAATAATAATAAAACTTTGATGAAGAGTATGGTTTTAGGAAATTTATTTTTTATATTCTGCGTACACAAAATCTGTATCAATCTTTTCGTATTCAAATAGTTCTTCTTTTTTAAAAAACCTATTTACTTCTACTTCACCATTTTCTACAGAATCAGAAGCATGGACAATATTTGATTGAGTACTCATAGAAAAATCACCGCGAATACTTCCCGCATCTGCCTCATAACCTTTTGTTGGACCAACTAAAAGCCTGATCACAGAAATAGCATTTACACCTCTTAAAGCCATAACAATCACTGGAGTAGCCTTCATGAAATCACGAATACCAGGGAAAAATGGCTTGTCTTTTATGTGAGCATAATGTTCTTCTATAAGAGTATCTTGTAGACTTATCATTTTCAAACCAATAATTTTAAGACCTTTACGCTCAAAACGGTTCATGATTTCTCCAACAAGATTCCGTTGTATTGTATCTGGTTTAAAGATAATAAGCGATTGTTCGTATGTCATACAAAAAAATAAATAACTTATAAAGTACTTACTATTATAGCAGAAAAAGCTTTTTTTATAAAGCCCGACTTACTACCCTATCATCTTATACTTGAACATTATTTCTTCTTCCACTTCTTCGCGAGGGCGGCCAAATTTTAGGTACGAAAGCTCTTTTATATCGTCTACGACCTCTTTATTGCCCTCAGACGGGAATGGAGTATGACTATTGAAAGGTTTTGCAGGCACTCCGCCGACAAGCATCTTCACATAGCAGTGCAGATTTTCAAGTTTTATTATATCGCTTGCACCAAAAGTCGGCTCAAGCTGTTTTGCAAAAATATCCGCATTTTCAGGAGAAACTCTGTGTATAGCCATAGAGCCTACGTTGCCAAAAACGGCATTGCGAATATTTTCTTCCAGCTGTTCTACATATTGATGCGCGATACTCAAAGACAAACGGTATTTTCGTGCTTCGGAAAGAATGGTGGCAATAGAGTCTGTGGTCACATTTTGGAATTCGTCTATATACAGATAGAAGTCGTTTACCTTGCCTTTGCCAAGTATGTCAACGCGCGAAAGCGCTGCCATGGTTATCTTGCCCACGAGGATAAGGCCGATAAGGTTTGCGTTTATATCACCCAGTCTTCCTTTGGATAAGTTTACGAGCAAGATTTTCTTCTTGTCCATGACTTCCCTGAAATTAAAAACGGATTTTTCTTGCGCTATTATAGGACGCATAATGTCGTTGGAAACAAAAACGTCAAACTTGTTTGTAACATACGGCACGAAGTTCGCCAGGGATTGCTCTCCGGAAGTTTTCTCCGCATTTTCCCAAAACTGCTTGATTATCGGATTTTTACATCTAGATATTTTTAAATCTCGAAAAGCTTTATCTGCCAGTACGCGGCCGATCTCTAGCAATGTCATACCGGAATCCGGATCTTCCATAACAAGCAATGCAGAATTCCTGAAGTACTGCTCAAAGGCCGGCCCGCCGGCAGTTTTCATATCAAAAAGTTTATTGAAAATAGCTAAAAGCTCGTTCACCACAAAAGTTTTTTGTTCTGGGTAGTTTATATCGTATTCCAGCATGTTAAGTCCCATAGGCCGTGGAGTGTAGGCTGGGTCAAAATAAATAACATCATCCAAACGCTCGGGGGGGATATGTGCGAGCAAGTCTTGTATGTCTGATCCGTGCGGGTCTATAAAGCAAACACCGTCGCCATTCTTTATATCTTGGATTATCATATTCTTCAAGATTGTAGTCTTACCTGTACCAGTCTGGCCGATAGCATAGAAATGCCGCATACGGTCTTCGCGGCCGAAGAAAACCTTTCTCTTCTCGCCCCTGTACTCGTTGTAGCCAAGGAAAATCCCATCTTCTTTCATATCCATTGGTGCTGGCGCAGTGGAAGCTGTAGCTTGTTTTAGCTGCGGAGCATTTGAAACGCCGAATGGAAAATGAAAAACAGTTGCCAGTTCTTTGAAGTTCAGTGATAAAGCATGATTTTCGTTATACATTCTGTATGAAAATTCATGGAAAAGTTTTGCCAGATCATTGCCTTTCAGTTTTTCAAATACAAAAGCATTGCTGTTTGCTTCCGAGAACTGGTTGAACGCAGACTCTATGTCGTAAAGTATGGCCTCTGCCCGCTCTTTGCTACCAGAGGAAGCCATAACGCGGATATTTGTTGCCACGATAGTGGACTTCATTTTTTCTGTTATCCGACTTACAGCATTGTCGTCCACCTTTTTGTCTTTTTCTTTATTATCATGGCCGAAAATCAAAGTCTTACCCGCTTCCATAAATGCAGGAGCAATAGATCCAAACAAAGACAAAGCTCGCTTTACGCTTTCGCCCTCTTTTACTTTATCCAAAACTTGGTTGTATTTTTCTATAAAATTGTTCCCTGCCGGACAGATGACAAACTGTATTGCTGCACCCTCGCCGTGTCCTTCAAGCTTGGAGAAGACGTTGAGGATAGTATTCATAGGGTCGTGGTCCAGTGTGTCGTATGTTTTTATAGGATATACTTGATGAGTTTCAAAATTTGCGTACGCTCCTGCAGAAACTCCGCTCTCGGAGAAAATATTGTAATCGTCGCTTGTCTCATTCAATTTCGCATCTGGAAACGAAGCCAGAATCTGCTTCTCAAAAAGATCTGCCTTTGATGCAGGCACTCCAACATAGAAAACTACTTGGCTGGACTGATTTGACAAGGCTATTTCTAGAGTAAAATAATTCTTGCCCATATTATCTCTGCCGTCTGAAACAGATTGCATGCCGGAGAAAAACTGCTCCATCACAGACACCATCTCCTTGTATCCGCGAGCATCATCTTTTTCTTTCTCTGGCAAAGAGACCTCAAAGAGCCTCATGTGCAAAGACTTTGCGAGCGGGGACTTCTCGCGCAAGCCACCGTCTGTTTTCTTTGCCACAAGATACTGCACCAAGAACCTGTGCAAGTCATCATCCAAGTGCGGATTGTTCATGCTTTCTACCAAGCTCATAGCGTTCTTTATACCCTTTGTCTCTATGACGTGCAGCATTTCTGCCATCTTGTCATCGTGCACTTCTGGTTTCAAGCGCAGTACAAGACCGGCGGCTTCTTCCTCTTTTACAAGGTTTGAAGCAGACAGCACAGACTCTTTTGGTACAGTTTTATACTCACGTAGAGTTTCCCGAGCTATTTGCTCCGGCTTTGATTCGCGCCCTTGCGCCGCGAGCTCACGCTCGCGGCGCGCAACATGCTCGCGCAAATACACCAACTCTTCCTCTGCGCTTCCAAATTTTGGCAAATTTTCCAAAGAACCTTCCATACAACTTTAATTACTACCAAACCTATAATGATCTATCCTGTTTATAACATTATTGACTGCATCTTCTGAAGAAACAGTGGAGACGTATTGCTTCTCTGCCATATAAAGTTCGCTTAATCGCTGTCGTAAGGTATGAGCTTTCTGCTCTATCAAAGACCGCTCGGATTCCTGCCTAGCAAGCACTTTTTGTTGGAAAGTCTGGTATTCACGCACAAAGTTTACAGTTTTCTTTGGATCAGACTCCATCACATCAGAGTGCTGTTCCAAAACAGACACAACTTCAACATGGTTGTTTATTAGATTATTTGCATCTTCGTTATTTAAGATAGCCATGATTGTATTGTATCACAGTTTACAACAAGAGTGTTGTAATATTCACTCTGTCAAAATGATTGGTCCGTTTTTTGTTATAGCAACCGTATGTTCAAAGTGCGCACTACGTGAAGCATCTGCTGTTTTTATTGTCCACCCATCCCGATCTACACTTATTCTACTTGTGCCGGCATTTATCATTGGTTCTATAGCTATCACCATACCTTCAGTCAACTTCTCTCCTTTGCCAGCTTTACCGTAGTTTGGAATATATGGATCTTCGTGTATATATTTACCCACCCCATGCCCAGACAAATCCTTCACTATGCCATATTTATATGGTTTTATATATTTCTCTATAGCGTAGCCAATATCGCCGACAGTATTACCAACCCTAGCTTGTTCTATACCTACATTCAGAGCTTCTTTTGTAACATCCAAAAGCTTCTTATCTGCTTTGGAAATCTTACCAACTGGCACTGTTATCGCAGCATCCGTAAACAAACCCTTATACTTCACACCCAAGTCAAGAGAAACTATGTCACCATCTTTCAGGATTTTATTTTCTTTTGGTATACCGTGAACTATTTCATTATTCACAGAAACACATAAAGTTGCAGGAAAAGGTGTCGATACTCCTTCCGGTTTGTAATTCAAAAAAGCAGGCTCACCTCCAGCCTTCTTGATAAGCTCAATAGCTATATTATCCAGATCTTTTGTTGAAACTCCAATCTTCACATGCTTTACAAGCGCAGAATGAACAGATGCGAGTATTTTTCCGCCTTCGCGCAAGTCCGCTATCTCTTTTTTTGTTTTAAGTATTATCATCACAAACTAAACTAAACCAACTTTAGCAATGATTTCTTTGTGCACGTCTTCCACCGACTGTTCACCATCTATATCTATGACATTATAATAATCATGTTTTCTGTAGTATTCGATGGCTGGCAATACATCGTCCTCATACCAAGCTAAACGCTTTTCTATGCTCTCCTTTGAGTCATCCACACGCTTGCGAAGCAACATGCGCTTCTTTGCTTCATCTTTGTTTACATTGAGCACTATAACTATCGGTTTTGTAAATTTATAAAAATGTAATACGGTATCTAGTGCTTCAGCTTGAAAAACAGTTCTAGGTGATCCATCTATGATCAAATTTTGATTTTCTTTCATTTCATATATCAACTTTGACATAAATATATATATAGCCAAAGCGTCTGGCTGACGGTCTCCGGCATTCAAACTTTCCTTCATTCTCAAAGTAGTAAAAGTATCTTCAGAAGCCAACATTCGGAAGCCTCGGCCAGTATCTATAAACAAAGTGCTCATTTCTGAAAACTTTTCTTCCAATTTTGACTTTAAAAGAGACACTTGTGTACCCTTACCAGAGCCTTGTGACCCCATAAATATATATACTTTAGGCATCATGTAAAACAATCATACTTTAAAAATTACTTCTTTGCAAATTAACTTTTTTATGCTTTAATTTCTGCATCAAACAACCATGAACAATGTAAAAAAAGAAATCATAACAATAGCGGGAAATCTTGGCTCTGGTAAGTCCACAACAGGTAAGATTCTTGCAGGAATACTAGGATATAAGCGATATTCTTCTGGCGACTTCATGAGGAAAATAGCTGAAGAGCGCAAAATCACACTTGCAGAACTTTCTGCTGAAGCCGAAGCTGATGAGAGCATAGACAGAGAGATAGACGAATATGTAAAAAAAATAGAAAATAAAAATAAAATCGTGATAGATTCTCGTCTTGCCTACCATTGGATACCGGAATCCTTCAAAGTTTTTCTTTCCCTGCCAACACAAGTAGGCGCTGAACGTATGCTTGCCGACCTACAAAAAAATCCAACCCGAGCGCACGAGCACAAAGAGACTCCAAAAAGTGTAGAAGATGTGGCAAAGTCTGTAGAAGAAAGACTTGCCTCCGAACGCAAGAGATACAAAGAGCTATACGGCATAGCCAACCACACAGACCCGAAAAACTTTGACCTTGTAGTAGATACAGAAAAAAACGATGCACAAAAAGTAGCGGGGATTATTTTGGAGAAATATAAAGAATGGTTAAAGAACTAGTGCTTAGCAAAAATAAAAGATCTCCATTACTTGGAGATCTTTTATAGCGGTGTAATAAATTTTAGTACTCCCTCATAGAAAGCTGTGCATCAACTTTCTTTATAAGATCAAGCACTACAGAAACAACGATTAACATTGCTGTACCCCCAAGAGCAACAGCGGTTATACCAGTTATAACTCTTGCCAAAAGCGGGAGAATAGCTATCAATCCCAAGAATAATGCACCCACAAAAGTTATACGGTTTAAAACTTTCGTCACATATTCTGCAGTAGCTTCTCCTGGACGTACTCCTGGAATAAAAGCGCCGTTTTTTTGCAAGTTCTTAGATACAGCCTCTGGATCAAAAGTGACAGCTGTATAGAAATAAGTAAAAATAAATACAAGTACAAAGTAAACTATAGCGTACAACCAAGTGGTGTTTAAAAACGTAGTCAAAGCTTTAGCTGAATTTGATAGCCATACATGAGAAGAGTTTGCAAAAAAGTTCGCAAACATCTGCGGGAAAAGTAGTATAGAAAGTGCAAAGATTATCGGAATCACTCCTGCTTGATTCAAGCGTAGTGGCAAGTATGTAGAAGTTCCTCCTGTAGCAGAAAGACCCCTCACTTGCTTGGCATAAGTTACAGAAATAGGTCTTTCAGCTTCAGTTATAAGCACAACACCAGATATTACAACAAGTGCTGCCACTATAAATGCTATATAAACAGGTAACTGAGAAGCATCATAAGTAAACAACAACTGAGAAACTTCTGTTGGAAGTGCAGAAACGATACCAGCAAAGATAATGATAGACACACCATTACCGATACCGAACTCAGAAATAAGCTCACCTATCCACATTAGCAACATAGAACCACCTGTCATAAGAGCAATATTTATCACTTTATCAAAAGCCGTCAAATTGTTTAATACTCCTTGTTGTTCAAGCAAGACAAGAAATGTAAAACCTTGCAATATAGCAAGTGGTACAGATAGTATTCTGGAATATTGAGCATATTTCTTACGCCCAGCCTCACCTTCTTCTTGACTCATTTCTTTGAATCTAGGAACGAGGACAGTAAGTACTTGCATTATGATAGATGCAGTAATGTATGGACCCACTCCAAGCATAATAATAGAAAGATTAGAAAGTCCACCACCAGAGAAAATATTTAAAACACCTAGAAACTGGTTGCTTGCAAGTAGTCCTTGCAAGCGAGGAATATTTACCCCAGGAATAGGTATAATAGCCAGAAGACGGAAAACCAAAAGCATAGCAATAACGAAAAGTATCCTCTTTCTTATAGTTTTGTCTGTAAACACTGTTTTGATTTTTGAGAAAAAAGTATTCATATGTTTGAAGCCTTAGCTCCTTGCCCTATTTTACCATACCACCCGCTTTTTCAATCTTTTCTTTTGCAGAAGCAGAGACTTTGCAGTTTATGAAAGTAAGTGCCGTGTCCAATCCCCCAACTGAGAGTATTTTAACTTCCGGGATGCGTCCCTTTAGTTTCTTTACCAAACCCTTCTCTAGTAAAACTTCTGGGGTAACTTTGTCACCTTTAGAGAAAACACCCTTCAGGTCAGAAAGATTGACAATAGCCGGCTTTATCTCAAAACTTTGAAAGATATTTTTCCCACGGCCGCGCATCTTTGGAAGCTTCTTGATAATATCACGAAGTTCTGGGCGCTTTTTGTTACCAGCACGAGCACTCTGGCCCTTGGTTCCACGTCCGGAAGTCTTGGCATGCTTACCACCGCGACCAACTACGCGCTTTGCTTTGTTTTTTGTTTTTCTTTTTAGGTTGTGCAGTTGCATATAGTTTTCAAAAAGTTATAAATTACGCTTCAGTTTTTTCTTCCACAGGAGCAGTTTCCTTAACAGTAGTCTTTGGCGCCACAAAAACAGAAAGAGCTTTAACAGTCGCACGAGCAATATTCAGCTTGTTCTTGCTGCCGGACAGTACTTTACCTGTAACATCCTTTATGCCAGCAAGCACTAAAAGATCACGAACTGCGGAACCGGACACTGTGCCTTTTCCACGATTTGGCATAACCATAATACGAGAAGTGGAATACTTTGCCTTTACTTGGTGAGGAATGGAGCCGTTTTTTGTAAGCTTCACTCGTATCATATTTTTCTTTGCAGATTTGATAGCTTTGTTGATAGCCAGTGCAGTATCAAGCGCTTTGCCGGTGCCTACACCCATCATACCCTTTTTATCGCCGATGGCCATAGCCACAGAAAAAGACATACGACGTCCGCCTGAAACCACACGAGTCACACGGCGTATGACAAGAATCTTTTGGTCAAAATCTGGCTTAGGTCTGTCAGCAAAGCTACGAGCAGGCCGTCCGCCGCGAGCATCGCCGTCACGGCGAGGACCGCGTGAAGAACCTCCGCGAAAGCCGCTTGTTCCCTGTAGACGTGTGTTTGGTTGTGCTGTTTGTGTAGACATATATTTTTATTAAAACTTCAAACCGCCAGCGCGAGCTTCGTCAGCAAGAGCCTGGATGCGTCCCGTGTACTTGAAGCCGTTGCGATCAAATATAACCTTACTAATACCTTTTGCGACACCGGCAGAAGCGATAGCTTTACCAACTTCTTTTGCGCGCTCGTTCTTTGTTCCATTTGCACCTTTTATGTCTGACGCACTTGCAATCGTCGTACCTTTCGCATCATCTATAAGCTGAGCATAGATAAAGTTATTTGACCGAAATACAGAAAGACGTGGGGCATCTGAAGTACCAAAAATCTTTGTCCGGATTTTCTTTTTAAGCCGCAATCTCTTTTCAGTTTTTGTATTCTTTGTAGCCATATATCAAAAAATTATTATGCAGACTTTTTGCCCTGCTTTCGGCGTATAACTTCACCATCATAGCGGAAGCCCTTACCTTTGTAAGGCTCCGGCTTTTTCAAGCTGCGAACTTTTGCAGTGAACTGACCTACAAGTTCTTTGTCTATGCCAGAAACTGTTATATTGTTCTTCTCTGCCGTCACCGTCAAACCTTCAGGTATAGCAACAACAACTGGGTGAGAAAAACCTAGAGCCAAGTTCAAATTTTTGCCGGCAACATCGGACTTAAAACCTACACCCTCTAGTATAAGCTTTTTTGCATAGCCATTGTTCACACCCTCCACCATATTCTTCACATGTGAAGCGGTGGTGCCCCAAAGGGAACGTGCAAACTTATCCTCACCTTTCGGGTTGAAAGTGATTTCTTTCTCAGCTACGACTATCTCTACAAGTGCTGTGTTGAACTCTCGGCTCAAGTTTCCTTTTGGACCTTTCACAGAGAAAACATTGCCGGAGAGAGTTGCGGTAGTGCCTGTTGGTATTTCAATGTGTTGTTTTCCTACTCTTGACATAAAATTTATGAAATATGAAATAGCACTTCACCTCCGACCTGCTCCTTTCGAGCATCTTTGTCTCCCAAAATTCCCTTTGGTGTTGAAAATACAGTCATGCCGTAACCGTTCTTGTATGGACGAATATCTTTGTAGCCTAAGTACATGCGACGAGAAGGCTTGGAAACACGAGCCACATCCTTTATCTTTGGGCTGCCGTCTTTGTATGCCAAAGCTATCTCAAGCGTCGGAAAACCTTTGCGTGTTTTCTTTGAAACAGAGCTTACGTAGCCCTGATCTTTCAAACAAGAAGCAATAGCCTCTTTGACCTTAGAAAAAGGCACAGTAACAGCGGACTTTTCTGCAAGTCCAGCATTTTTCAACATTATTAGCATTGATCCTATTGGGTCTGTCATAATTTTTAGCTTATTGGCCTAGCAAACTTGTTAGCTTACCAAGAAGACTTGCGAACTCCTGGAATCATACCCTCGTTCGCCAACTCTCGGAAACAGATACGGCATAGGCCAAAGTCCCGCATATATCCGTGCTTTCGACCACACTTAAAACATCGGTTTGTTGCCCGAGTGCTAAACTTCTGCTTCTTCTGAGAGCGCGCTATTACTGATGTTTTCGCCATATATAAATTGCGTCCGTTTTAAACCTTTGAGGAATATCTCACTTTTTTTCTTCAATACTTCGCTGCGCAGAGGACCAACCCTGCGGCACAGATCAGGACTAAAGGAGAAAAGCGGATTACCCCAAAACAAAAGGACTTCCACCATACTAGCAGAAGCCCTTTTGAAAGTCAAATTTTTTAGCAAGCCTATTTCTTGAAAGGAAGGCCTAGTAATTCAAAGAATGCAGTTGCCTCATCCTTGGTCTTGGCTGTAGTTGCAATGGTAACAGCCATGCCAAATACGTCTCGGATATCTTCATCTGCTGTTTCTGGAAAGATAGTGTGCTCTTTTATGCCTATAGTAGCATTGCCTATATTGTCCACAATCTTGCGCTCTATACCACGGAAATCTTTGGTTCTGGGCAAAGCAATGTTTAGAAGTTTGTCTAAAAAAGCATACATCTTCGCGCCACGGAGAGTTACCATAACGCCGATCGGATCACCTTGGCGAATTTTGAAAGAGGCTACTGATTTTTTCGCTCCTTTTAGAGAAGGCTTCTGGCCTGTTATGCGAGCAATGCGTCCCAATACGTGTTCGTTGCGCTTTTGATCCTTCTTCATGCCTGTGCCTGTCGCAGAAGAAACGACCACTTTTGTTATACGAGGAGCGGCAAGCTTGTTCTTGTAACTGAACTTTGCTTTCATCACTTCATACGCCTTTTGTTCTTTTTGCTTTGTTGTTTCCATAATATTAAAATTAGATTCTAAATCTCGTTTCCGGTTTTCTTGCTAACACGGACCATCTTGCCGCCAATTTCCTTTTTGCCAACGCGCACACCCTTGCCCGTGCTAGAGTCAGCCACCATAACATTGGAAGCATTTATGGGCATAGGCATCTCCACCATCTGGCCTTTTGTATCTCGGCGGTTTGCGCGCTTGTGCTTCTTGGCAATATTTACACCCTCTACCACAACGGTGTTTGAGAGTGGGTAAACCTTCAAGACTTTGCCTTTTGAACCTTTGTCTTTACCGGTAGAAATTATTACATTGTCCCCTTTCTTGATTTTCATAAAATATTAAAGCACCTCTGGAGCTAGAGAAATTATTTTCTGATAACCGCGCTCTGCGAGCTCGCGAGGAATAGGTCCAAACACGCGTCCAGCCTTTGGATCTTGTTTGCCTTTCTCCAAAACAACGACAGCATTGTCGTCAAAACGGATGTATGATCCATCTTTTCTGCGGTAGGCATTCTTGGTACGCACGACAACAGCCTGAAGAATATCTTTCTTTTTCACGGCCTTGCGAGGCTGAGCAACTTTGACAGAGATGATGACTTTGTCTCCTAACTCTGCATAGCGGCGCTTTGAACTGCCCAGGACTTTAAAAACTTTTCCTACAGTTCCGCCCGCATTGTCTGTTATTTTTACTACTGTTCCGTCTTGTATCATGGCTTTTTATTTAACAATAAAGTGCTTGTCTTTAGACATTGGGCGCGTTTCCACTATCTCGACTCTGTCTCCAACTTTCTTCGAATTGCTCTCGTCGTGTGCTTTGTATTTTTTACTGATCTTCTGGTATTTCAAATATTTTGAGTGCTTCACATATCTGTCCACGAGAACAACCACTGTTTTGTCCATTTTATCAGACACTACAGTTCCTGAGAGAGTTTTGTGAATTTTCCTTTTTTCCTCTATCTTTTTCATAAAATTTATCTGCTTATGACTTTACTTTTTACCGGAAGCTTTGTTCCTGCCTTGCGCAGAGCTTCGCGAGCGGTAGCTTCGTCCACACCGTCCACCTCAAAGATAATTCTTCCAGGTCTTACCTCACTACAGTAACCTTGCGGGTCTCCTTTTCCCTTACCCATACCCACTTCTGGCGGTTTTGCAGTGACAGGCATATCGGGGAAAATGCGTATCCAGATACGGCCAACTTTGGTCAACTTTCTAGACATAGCTTTTCGGGCTGCTTCTATCTGGTTGGAAGTAATACGAGCGTAGGTCTCTGTCTTTAGTCCATATGAACCGAAAGACAAAGTGGTACCTCGAGTATCTGGCTTTAGCATACTCTCTGGGTGCCGGCGCAAGCGCTGCCATTTTCTGTGTTTTACTTTCTTTGGTAATAGCATAAAATTTATTTAGTGTTATTAACTTCCTTCTTATCAAAAATCTGACCGCGATAGATCCAAACTTTTATACCGATATCTCCGTATGTCATGTGTGCTTTTTCTCTGGCAAAGTCTATATCTGCTCGGAATGTCTGGAGCGGAATAGAGCCACGCTTTATCTCCTCACCTCGAGCGATTTCTGCTCCGCCCAAACGCCCACCTAGGACTATACGAGCACCCAAAACTCCGCGTGCCTGCATCACTTTCTCTACAGTAGTCTTCAATACGCGACGGTAAGGCAAACGCTTCTCTATGCCTTCAGCAACAGAGTAAGCCACAATGCGAGCATCTGCATCTGGATTTACTACTTCAGCAATGTCTATCTTTAATTCTTCAGGAACTTTTATGTTGCTCTTTTTCATGAACTTCAAAACATCTTCGCGAAGTTTCGTGGCACCCTCACCGCTTCTCCCAATGATCATACCAGGGCGAGAAGTACGGATTATGAGTCTTGTAGACTTCTGGCTGCGCTCCATTTCGATAGAAGAAACATAAGAACCTCTAAGCTTCTTCTCCAGATATTCGCGCAAAAGGACATCACCGCGCAAAAAGTCGTTAAATTTCTGCCCAACAGCAAACCAGCGAGACTTCCAGTCTCTTAAGATAACTAATCTGTGTGCGTATGGGTGAACTATTTTTGACATAAAATGATTTAAGACTTTTTAACAGCTTTCTTTGCTTTTGCGACTTTTTTTACAGCTTTTGGCTTTACCTCTTTTTTTGCCTTCTTTTCTGATTTGATACCCTTCTCTTCTAAGACTATCACAAGGTTGCTTGTGCGCTTATTTATGCGTGAAGCCGAACCACGAGCCCGAGGCATAATACGTTTTAGGACTACACCCTTATCTACACGGACATCCTTTATGTATAGATCAGCGGAATCAGTATTGAAATTTTGTCTTGCATTTGCAAGAGCCGAATCAAGCAATTTCTCAAAAGGCAACGCTGCGCGCTTAACCAAAAACTGAAGCTGCACCTTAGCATCAGCAACTTTTTTGCCTTTTATAACGTCTGCCACTAGACGAACTTTGCGCGGAGACTGTCTGTAGTTTTTAAGAATAGCCTTCATAAATATAGTTTAAATTACTTCTTTTTCTTGTCATCTGTAGTTGTCTTTGCTGCCTTGGCTGCTGCTATCTCGGCCTCCTTCTTCTTTGCCTCAAGCTCTTTTTGCATCTTACCTCCATGCCTTATAAACTTGCGAGTAGGAGAAAACTCACCGAGTCTATGACCAACCATTTCCTCTGTTACCAGGACCTCTACATGTGTCTTGCCGTTGTGTACACCAAAAGTAAAGCCTATCATTTCAGGAGCTATTTGGCATGCGCGAGACCACGTCTTTATAACCCCTGTCTCCAGAGGTTTCTTGCCTTCAATCTTCTTTAGAAGTCTTTCGTCCACATATGGACCTTTTTTAAGTGATCGTGTCATGACTAAATAAAATAGCTCTCTTAGAGCCAGTGAGGATATAGTAGCAAAACTGGTTTTTATTGTCAAATCTTATAGCATAAAACCGCCTTTCGGCGGTTTTATGGGTTCTTTTACTACTGAGATTTTCGGCTCTTGCCGGTCTTTCGTCGGGAAACGATAAATAGATTTGAGTACTTTTTGGGTGTGCGTGTCTTTCGGCCTCCTGTAACCTTACCCCATAGTGTCTTTGGTCGGCGTGTACCGCGTCCTTGTCTTCCCTCACCTCCTCCGTATGGATGGTCTACTGGATTCATCACGCTACCTCTAACTGTTGGGCGGATACCTCTCCAGCGACTCTTACCAGCCTTGCCAAAGTTTTGAAGCTGGTACTCGGCATTTGAAACTTCGCCGATAGAAGCCCAAGCATTCTCGGAAACTTTTCTAACCTCCGTTGAAGGCATTTTAAGCGACGTATAACCGCCGTCATTTGCTACAACCTGAGCAAATATACCTGCAGCCCGGCCGATCTTTGCGCCGCCTTTTGGTTTTATTTCCACATTATATACAAAGGTACCAACAGGTATCACCCTAAGAGGCATGCGGTTTCCAACTTCAAGAGGAGCCTTTTCGGAAACTATAAACTTCATACCTGGCTTCATATTCTTTGGCACTACTACATAGCGTTTCTCGCCATCGGCGTATGATGCAAGTCCTATGAAAGCATTTCTGTTCGGATCATATTCTATCGTTGTCAATTTAGCTGGTATATCAAACTTGTTGTAGACAAAATCAACATCACGATATAAACGCTTGTTGCCGCCGCCCTTGTGACGTGTAGTTACTCGTCCCTGGTTGTTGCGACCCACGCTTCGCTTTCGGCCCTTGGTTAGAGATTTTTCTGGAGAAGACGCTGTCAAAACTTCACGATAGTTTATCGTGGTCATGTTGCGACGTGATGGTGTTGTTGGTCTGTATTTTTTCATAAAAAGTTTCTAAATATTATACAAGGTCTATCTTGTCACCCTTTTTCAGATAAACATAAGCTTTGCGGCCGCCAGATTTTACCCCTGGCTTGCCGCGCCACATTACCTTTTTGTTCTTTACAGTAGCTACGTTTATTTTTAGAGGTATGACTTTATACAAAGACCTTATTTCGCGAGCTATTTCAAGCTTCGTAGCTTTTGGAGATATATCAAAAGTGTAAACATTTGCCTCTGCTACATCCGTAGCCTTCTCTGTCACACGCGGACGAGTTATGTAAACACCGAGATCAGTCTTTTTTTGTAGTGGATTTGTTGCCATATATTTATGCTAGTCTATTTTCCAAAAACTCAATACTTGCTTTCGGCTCAGTGATAATAAGGTATGTATTTGAAAGAACATCCAAAGGATTTAGGTTTTGAACGTACTCCATAGTCACCGTCGGAAGGTTTGCGAAACTCTTTTCAACTTCGTTGTTCTTACCAGACAAAGCTATGCGGATAGCATTTTTCTTGCGGCTTGTTATCTTCTCAAATCCAGGAACAGAAGACCAGGAAGAAACAATGGCTTTTGCATCCTTCGTCTTTATTGCTTTCATTGAAATAGAATCCACAAAAAGCACTTGGCCATTCCTATACTTTTCTGAAAGTACCGTAAATAGCGCCTTTGCACGCATCTTTTTGTTTATCTTCTTTGAATAGTCTTTCTCAGCAAGAGGTCCATGTGTTGTTCCACCGCCTTTCCATAGAGGGCTGCGAATAGATCCATGCCTAGCACGTCCAGTACCTTTCTGCTTCCAAGGCTTTTTACCGCCTCCCGCAACTTCGCTGCGGCCTTTCGTATCTGCAGTGCCAGCACGTTTGTTCGAGCGCATGCCTTCAACAACTTGATGCACCAAGTCTGCATTCCACTTTAAGCCAAAAACTTTCTCAGGTAGCGATATTGTTCCGGCGTCTTTGCCATTTTGGTTGTATACTTTTGCTTCCATATTACGCTTTTATTGACACAAGTGTTCCTTTTCGTCCTGGAATTGCGCCTTTGATAACTAACATATTGTTCTCTGTGTCGACATTAAGAACTTTCAAGTTTCTGATGGTTATAGTATCTGAACCAGTGCGTCCTGCCATACGCATACCCTTTGGTACGCGAGTACGCAGACCGCCGCCGATAGATCCAGGCTCGCGCTCAGAGTGCTTCTGTCCGTGTGACCTAGGTCCGCCGCCGAAGTTATATCGCTTTACCACACCCTGGAATCCTTTTCCTTTTGAGACCGCAGTCACAGTTACTTTGTCTCCTGTTGCAAAGACAGAAGCATCTACTGTGTCACCGACAGCAAGCTCTGACTTGTCGCCATTTTTCAAGCGATATTCCTTGATGTGTCGGAAGGAACCCATGTCTTTGAAAAGACCGCTTTGGGGTTTGGCAACACGTTCCTTTTTCTGGTTACCATAAGCAACCTGCACGCTTTCATAGCCATCTTTGTCCGCATTTTTCAACGCGACTACCTTTACTGGACCAGCAGAAACTAAAGTCGCAGCAAAAGCTCGTCCATCTTCGTCAAAGTATTGCGTCATATGCTGTTTTGTTCCAAGAATAAATTTCATACGGTATTGCTTAAATTCCAACAATTACATCATCTTCACATCTATATCCACACCGGAAGGCAAGCTCATGTTTGTCAGAGACTCTATGGTTTTTGCGCTTGGGTTCAAGATATCTATCACCCTCCTGTGAGTACGTATCTCAAACTGCTCGCGAGTGTTTTTATAAATGAATGGGGAGCGGTTTACAGTGTATTTCTTGATCTCTGTGGGAAGCGGAGTTGGGCCCATGATTTTGGCATCATGACGTAGCGCAGTATCCATAATCTGCTTAACCGACGCATCCAAAATCTTGTTCTCGTAGGCCCGAACTCGTATGCGCAACTTTACAGCGCCTTCCTCAGTAGACTTTGCTTTAGCTTTTGTTTTTGTAGTTTTTTTAGCTTTTGTAGTTGCCATATTTTAGCTTAGCGAGATAATAAAACTATTTTACTATCTTTGTAACAACTCCTGCGCCGACAGTCTTGCCGCCTTCGCGGATAGCGAAACGCATCTTTTCTTCAAGAGCGACAGGTGTAACCAACTTAACTCCGAAAGTAGCAGTATCACCAGGCATTACCATTTCTACACCCTGAGCAAGAGTTACTTCACCGGTCACATCTGTAGTTCTTACATAGAACTGAGGCTTGTAGCCATTGAAGAATGGGGTGTGACGTCCGCCCTCTTCCTTTTTCAAGATGTAAACCTCACATTCAAATTCTGAATGAGGAGTAACTGTGCCTGTCTTTGCAAGCACCTGTCCGCGAGTAATATCTTCTTTCTTTACGCCGCGAAGCAAGATACCGGCATTGTCTCCAGCCATACCTTCTGTAAGCTGCTTGTTAAACATTTCTATACCTGTAACAGTAGTCTTGGAAGTATCTTTGATACCAACAATTTCAACTTCTTCACCCACCTTTACGATACCGCGCTCAATCTTACCTGTAACCACAGTACCGCGTCCTTCAATAGAGAAGATGTCTTCGATAGGCATAAGGAAAGGCTTTGCTGTGTCTCGCTCTGGAACTGGGATATAAGTATCTAGAGCGTTTGCAAGATCTAGTATCTTCTTTGCCCATTCGTCATCGTTGTTTGCGGACTCAAGAGCCTTGAGACCTGAACCGCGTATAACCGGAGCATCCTTGCCATCAAAACCTTGCTTTGTAAGGAGTTCACGAACTTCTTCTTCCACAAGATCTATAAGATCTGGATCATCCACCATGTCGCACTTGTTCAAGAATACGATAATCTTTGGCACACCAACCTGCTTTGCAAGCAAGATGTGCTCTCTGGTCTGGGGCATCACACCGTCTGTAGCTGCTACCACGATGATAGCGCCGTCCATCTGGGCCGCACCAGTAATCATGTTTTTGATGTAATCTGCGTGACCAGGAGCATCTATGTGAGCATAGTGTCTAGTAGGAGTTTCATATTCATTGTGAGAAAGAGCGATCGTGATACCACGAGCTTTTTCTTCTGGAGCGTTGTCAATACCGTCAACACCCTTTATTTTTGCAGAATATCCTCCGCCCTGTCGGCCGAGAACGTTCAAAATAGCCGCTGTTAAAGTGGTCTTACCATGGTCAACGTGACCGATTGTGCCCACATTGATGTGAGGCTTATCTCTCTTAAATACATCTGCCATATATAATTTTTTCCGAGCTCAGCGGGTCCCGGTAAGGACCTTAAGCAAAGAACAATTAAGCTTATAAATAAATTTGCTAATAATGAGAGGCGAAGATACGAGACTGTCCCTCAACCCTCCTTACTAACCTAAATAAAAAACGCATAGAGCGCTTGAAGCCATAGTAGCAGATAGCAAAATTTTTGTAAAGGGGGCATAAAGTTTACACAAAAATCCCCCATCTATGAAAATGGGGGATTTTACTTTCTGCTTAATTTTAAGCCTTTTTCTCATGCCTGCCAAAACGCAAGCAAAGCATAACAAAGAATGCAACAATCAGCACAGTAAACAGTTGCGGGCAATGCGATTTGCTGAATATATCCGCAAAGATAATAGTAACTGTGTAAAACACTGCCGGAACCAAGATAGGGACCAAAATGTAGTCAATCCGGAAATTCTTAAATTTAGCCATATTATGATGTTTTTGAAGTTTCTAGGGAAAGTATATCATATATAAACTATAAAGTCAATGTTTAATTTCGTCTTTATTTTACAAGGATTTTAGGAGCTTGAGCAGTATATTTGGTTCGCTTTTGCTTGAGTTGTTATGTACCACCAGCCAGAGGACTCGGCATTCCTCTGCCCCCATGGATCTACAATATCTCCGCTGTATTTTGCTTGGAACCTGCGTACTGCATCGCTTAGCAAGTCATCGTATAGACCAGAAGTTGAAGAATCTCCTGTTAAGAACATCTCATTTTGCAAGAAGGAACGAATTTTCTGCACTTCTTCCGGGTTATTTTCTCCACCAAGACGTGCATACTCCGTAAAATACCTGCATTCATTTACCGGCTTGGAGATGCGAGCGCAATGTATCTCGTTTATCTTTTTCTTGGTTGTTACAAACACTCTGCCCGTACCATGCTGGTTGAACCACGGAGCTAGTACATCACTAAAATATCTTTCTTGAAAATTCACAACCGCATTGTATGTTGCTCTATCATATACACCATTAACACGCACATTACTAAAGCCTTCTTCGTCTCTTAAAAAAGTCTGAAGTTTTACAACTTCTAAAGAGTTATTTGCCCCACCCAAACTCATATATGAGTTTATATACGGTGTACAAGTAGAAGGATCAAAGTTTTGCGTCTCTGTATTTGTTTGTTCAAATGTTTGTAGTGGACGACTAAGTACTTGGCTTTTATGATTTGGATCATTTGCATCAAAGTACTGTGCATATACATACCGTGCTCCGCGCGGTATTGTCACGTTATACATTTGCGGAACCCAAGGCACTTTTGTCATAGTCGCTAAAGCACTTGAATCTGTGGAATAAACCATAAGCCAAGTTGTATTACTTCCACCGCCAGCCGAAGAAATTATAAATCGTAAATCAGCAGTTGTTGGAGTTGTTTGGCGTATAACTTGCAAATCAAAATTTTCAATAATCACCACACCTCCTCCTGGTGGTGGCGGAGGATCGTTATCTAGGTTTAGAGCTAAAACATCATCTACAATCATACCACTATAGCCGGGGTCCAAACTTACAGAATCTCCTGTAATAATAGAATAAGAAACATCTCCATCATATATAGAATCATCTACACCTGTAACAGTTACAACTTGCGGGATATTCCAATTTGTTGTAGTAAAAATTAGAGAAGAAATAGAAATTACTCCCTCAGAAGTGTCGCTAGACATTAAACTTATGGTCACATCATCTAGTGGTTCTGAATTTAATACAACAGAAAATGTTGCAGCGTCTCCTGATTCAGAGGTGTTATTTGAAATCTCACTAACCGTTACTCCGACAGTATCATCATCATCGTCATTTATTACTGTTATATCAGGTGTAGTTAAAGCTGCATATACACTATCTGAGGTTACAGCTGTTCCTGTGATAACAGAATAAGGGACATCTCCATCATCTATATTGTCATCAACACCAGTGACTGTAACGGTTTGGTTTATGTTCCAGTTAGAAGTTGTAAAAGTTAAAGATGAAGGAGAAACAGTTCCTTCTGTTGGGTCACTTGAAGACAGAGGGATTACAACATCTCCTGTCGGCTGAGTAGCTAGTTTGAAAGTAAATGTCGCTGTGCCTAGAGCTTCTGTGGTATGCCCTGAAATAGCAGACGGTAAATAATTTGGAATATCATCGTCTATGTTGTATAGAAAAACATCAGGCACAGCCAAATTATCATATTCAGAATAAGTACTGATAGTATTGCCTGTAATAATAGAGTAGTAAACATTTCCATCAGCTATCAAGTCATCTACACCTGTTATTGTAACAGTCTGTGGAATATCCCAGTTTGCGGCAGTGAATGTGACGGATGAAGGAGAAATGGTGCCTTCCGTTGGATCTCCTGAGGAAAGGTTTATTGTTACATCTTGTCCAGCTAATGTTGGAGAATTTAAAACTAAAGAGAAGGTTGAAGTACTCCCCCCTTCTGTCGTATCTCCAGATACAGCACCCACAGTTACACCTGCCGGCAGTAAATCAACGGTTATTGTAAACTTTATTGTTTGTGAATAAAAAGTACCCGAGCCACCAGAATCATCTACCGCCCGTACAAAAAAATCATACACCCCCGGCACAGTAGGCGTACCTGTTATAGATGTACCGGAAAGTGTTAGTCCAGGAGGTAAAGACCCTGAAACTATCTCCATAGAAACAATTCCTTGGGAGTCAATATAACTTATGGGTTCACTGTAATAAAAACCGACAGTTCCATTTGGCATAGAGTTTGTTGTAATAGATACGAATTCATACTTTAGAACACGATGATTACTGGTATCAGCTATATAGAATGATCCATCTACTGGATTCAGAACAGCCCCTAAAGGGTTATATAAACCAGTTGCGGAATGATCTACATTACCGGCACTAGTAAAGTTTGGCTGACCAAAAACTGAAACAGCATTCTTTGGATAATCTTCTATAGTAGAAACATCAAACACAAGCAGGCGGCTAGTTTGGTCCACTGTGTATAGCAACTGTTTATTATCATCATATTCAACCCCAAAAATATGCTGAAAATTGTAGGCTGTGTTTCCGCCAATATTTGTAGTCCAGTTTGGCTGACCGATACGACAAGAACCAGGCATACCATCTGCAAGACCAGTAGTAGCCTGAGCTGGTGGAATAAGCGGACACAGTACATTTGAAGTAGATCCTGCTGCACGAACATCAAACACCACAACTCTTCTATTTTGATAATCTGCAACAAAAAGTCTCTCGTTTAATGGATCAAAACTAACATCGCGAGGTTTATTAAACCTTGTTTGGGAAGCAAAACCAGGCTGAACTGTTGTCATTGTCGGTTTGCCAAGTACATAAATAGCAGATCTATTATTTCCAGGCACAGAAAGATCAAACACCAAGACCCTGTCATTATTAAAGTCTGCAACATATAAATAATTTTTAATCTCATCATAATCTATTCCTACTGGAGTATATAAAGTTTGAGCATTTTGGCTAACACCTTGGTTCGCTGTATTGGAAATAAAATCTGGTTGACCAATAACTTCATATGCTGACATATTGTTTGTTATGGTGGTAACATTAAAAATAAGAACGCGATTATTTCCTGTATCGGAAACAAAAAGTTTTTGCCCACCATTAGTATAAGAAAGACCTGATGGATTTTTTAATGTATTTGCAGCAGGTAGTCCACCTTGATTTTCATCGCTTGAAACAAAATCTGGCTGGCCGATAACATAATCAGCATGATGACTAACAATATCATTATCGGTATTTAACAAAAAAACTAAAACTCTGTTATTATTACGATCTGCAACAAAAAGCCTATGATTGTCTTTGTCTAAAACAATCGCAGATGGTGAATTGAGCCCATAATCAACAGTTCCTGCTTGACCAGAATTAATAGAAAACTGATTAAAATTTGGGTTACCTACTCCATTGAGCTGTCCTAAAATATCTGTTGCTGCAAAACTCGCCCAAGCAGGAGATATTGCATTAAAAACTAAAATCACTATACCAGCAACAACCGCCACTATCGCTATAGTTTTGTTCCAGATATGTTTCATCTTGTATTACAAGTATACCACAAGATATAGAAAACAAATCCACAGAAACAATCCAGCCCCGCCTGCTACGCAGGCGGGGCTGGATTTTATTTGATCTTTTATCCGCGAGATTTTACTATTTCGTCTGCAACATTTTGAGGCACAACATCGTAACGCAAGAATTCCATAGTGAACCCAGCGCGACCTTCTGTCATAGAGCGCAAGCTTGTCATGTAGCCAAACATTTCAGACAAAGGCACAACTGCATTTACGACTTTGTTCATACCTCGATCTTCCATGCCTTCTATAAGTCCTCGCTTTGCAGAAAGGTTGCCAGTCACGTCTCCCATGAATTTTTCTGGGGTCACGACCTCTACCTTCATCATCGGCTCAAGTATAACTGGGCGAGCGCGTTTTGCGGCATCTTGTACAGCCATGGAGGAAGCTATCTTGAACGCCATTTCATTAGAGTCTACTTCATGATAAGAACCGTCATAAAGTTCTACAGAAACGTTTACCATTTTGAATCCAGCTACTACGCCACGGTCCAAGCCTTCCTTAAATCCTTTCTCGCAAGCAGGGATAAACTCTTGTGGTATTGATCCACCTTTTATAGTGTTTGAGAACTCAAAGAATCCATCACGCTTTACAGACTTTGGCAGGTCTTCAACTGGTATTGAGTAGTCTATCGGCTTTACTCGAATACGCACATGACCATAGTTACCCTTACCACCAGACTGCTTGATATATTTTCCTTCTGCTTCCGATTCTCCCAAGATAGTCTCCCTATAAGCAACCTGCGGCTTGCCAACATTTGCTTCTACGTTAAACTCTCGCTTCATGCGATCTACAATAATCTCAAGGTGAAGCTCTCCCATGCCTGAGATGATAGTTTCGTTTGTCTCTTGATCTGAGGTAACACGAAATGTAGGATCTTCTTGCGCCAAGCGGTTCAAAGCCATTCCCATTTTTTCTTGGTCTGCCTTTGTCTTCGGCTCAATACGCAAAGAGATAACAGGCTCTGGAAAAACTATGCGGTCGAGTTCTATCGGATTGTTCTCATCGCACAAAGTGTCTGAAGTTATGGTGTCTTTCAACCCAACCGCAGCAGCAATCTCGCCGGCAAAAACTTTCTTCACTTCTTCACGCTCGTTGGCATGCATACGAAGTATGCGTCCAATACGCTCTTTGTTCCTTGTACGAGGGTTGTATATATACGAGCCAGCAGCCAGTGATCCTGAATATACTCTAAAGAAGATAAGCTGTCCGACAAACGGGTCTGTAGCAACCTTGAAAGCAAGTGCAGAAAAAGGTTCTGCATCCGAAGCCTTGCGTTCTATTTCAACTTCAGTGTCTGGGTTTATACCTTTTACTGGAGGAATATCTGTAGGTGAAGGCAAATAGTCCACGACAGCATCAAGCACAAGCTGTACTCCCTTATTCTTCAGTGCTGTACCTGTAAATACTGGGAAGATTTCGTTTGCGATCACGCCTTTGCGCAAAAGTTTTTTCAAAGTTCCAACATCTGGCACATTGCCTTCAAGATATGCATTCATTACCACATCGTCTTGCTCCACTATTTTTTCCACTAGCTCTCCGTGGTATTTCTCTGCATCAGCTTTCAAGTTTTCTGGGATTTCTTTTTCTATAACTTTTTCTCCCATCGCACCTTCAAAGTAGTAAGCCTTCATTCCAAGCAAGTCTATGACTCCCTCAAATTTATCTTCTGCACCGATCGGAATTTGCGCTCGAATAGCTTTCTTAGAAAGACGATCAAGAATGGTCTTGTATGAGTGCTCAAAAGACGCACCCGTGCGGTCTAGCTTGTTTACAAAGCAGATACGAGGCACCATTGCTTCATCGGCATAGCGCCAGTTCGTCTCTGATTGCGGTTCTACTCCAGCCACACCGTCAAATACCACCACCGCGCCGTCTAGCACGCGAAGAGAACGCTTCACCTCTACAGTAAAGTCTATGTGTCCAGGAGTATCTATAATATTGAAACGATGCTTTTTAGTCTTGTCAGTGAGCGCATATGTAGGTGTCCAGAAGCAAGTAATAGCCGCAGAGGTTATAGTAATACCTCGCTCCTTTTCCTGCTCCATCCAGTCTGTAGTAGCCTCGCCATCGTGCACTTCGCCGATCTTGTGGCTCATACCTGTATAGTAAAGAACACGCTCTGAAGTAGTAGTCTTACCCGCATCTATGTGCGCGATGATACCGAAATTTCGAACTTTCTCTAGTGGATAGTCTCTTTCCATATTTAAAAAATAAATTCCTACTTATAATAAATAGCCCTTCGATTCCATCAGGGTAAAAATTACAAAGTAATTTTTACCAAGCGAAGTGAGCAAAAGCCTTGTTTGACTCTGCCATCTTGTGTGTATCTTCACGCTTCTTCACCGCTGCGCCTTCATTCTTGGAAGCCAAGATAAGTTCTTCAGCAAGCTTTATGTGCATAGGTTGACCCTTCTTTGAGCGAGCAGCTGCCAAAATCCATCGGAAAGCCAACGCTTGTCGGCGCTCTGGACGAACTTCGCGAGGAACTTGGTAGTTTGCTCCGCCGATACGGCGAGAGCGAACCTCGGTCAAAGGACCGGCATTTTTTACTGCTAGATCAAAAACCTCTATCGGATCAAGAGTTGTTTTTTCCTTTATGAGTGTAAGTGCAGAGTAAACTACTTTGCGAGCAGTTTCTTTCTTGCCGTCCCACATAAGGTTGTTTATAAACTTTGCAAGGCGCTCGGAGTTATACACCATATCTGCCCTGACTATATTCTTTTTCTTTATCTTTCTTCGCATAAATATTACTTCTTATCTGCTCCTGCCTTTGGGCGCTTTGCTCCGTATCGTGAGCGAGCTTGGCGTCGCTTGTCCACACCAGCCGCATCCAAACGCCCACGCACTATAGTGTAACGCACACCGATCAAGTCTTTCACACGGCCCCCGCGAAGCATAACCACAGAGTGCTCCTGCAAATTGTGACCCATACCTGGTATGTAAGCAGTCACTTCCATACCGTTTGTCAGGCGGACGCGGGCAATCTTTCGTAGGGCTGAGTTAGGCTTCTTTGGAGTTGTAGTAGTCACTTTGGAGCAAACACCGCGCTTGAAAGGCGCAGGGTAAAAGACCGGTCGGTTGTGAATAGCGTTAAAGCCGCGGGCT
Source organism: Minisyncoccia bacterium (assembly GCA_039809265.1). GTDB lineage: Bacteria > Patescibacteriota > Minisyncoccia > Phycocordibacterales > UBA9973 > JBDHUR01. The sequence goes on along the minus strand of JBDHUR010000005.1, from coordinate 71 downwards.
AGGGCGACCGCTTTAGACTTATACTTAACTTTTTTCCTGCTCTTTTTTACGAGCTGATTGATGGTTGGCAT
>JBDHUR010000004.1:0-55211 GCA_039809265.1 Minisyncoccia bacterium | reverse complement strand
GGACCAAACTGGAAATTCTCCACGATGATCTCTGTTCTATACTTCTTTTGGCCAGTAGCTTGGTCGTCCCAGCTTCTGGTTTGCAAGCGTCCCTCTACATATATAGAGTTGCCTTTCTTGCAATACTGGGCAATGAGTTCCGCTGGCTTTGCAAATGCCACAATGTTGTGGAACTCGCTAGCTTCTTTGCGGGAGCCATCTGCGTCCTTCCATGTGCGGTTGGTTGCGATAGCAAAACTGGTAACTTTGATGCCAGAAGGAAGGGACTTCAGTTCTGGATCTCGGGTAAGATTGCCTATAAGTTGCACTTTGTTTAGATACATATACTTTTCTATACTTAATTGTTTATAAGCGACACACAGTTACAGTTTACTCCGCTTGCAGCAGTTCGTCCAGCTTTTTGTCTACCTCCTCTTTGTCTATCTCTACAGCTGGTTCGTCGGACTTCTTCACATATTTCTTGCGAAGGCCTGCCCCAGCAGGACGCTTGCCGATAACCGTGTTTTCTCGGACAGTCTTTATGAGCAAGTGTCTGACAAGGCGGTCGTCTCGGATAAATGCTTTGTTCATCTTTTCTGCAACCTCTGGCTTTATCTCAAACTTGATCCATCCAAAGTATCCTTCGGCGAATTTCTGTTTTTTGTTAGCGATAGGCTTTGCCATTTCATAAGCAAGCTCCATGCGGCGAGGCAGATCGGAAGAGATGTACACTCCTCCAGCTTTCTCCACTTCTTCGCGAAGAGCGCCTGCGGTAGCCACAGCTTCTTCTTCAGAATAAGACGGGACCAAGATGTATCCAAGCTCGTAGACTTTAGCATCTTCCAGGACGCTAACTTCATTCTTTATTTCTTCTGACATTTTTATAAATTTCTTTGCTAATAATATCCGAAAAATCGGACAATCTCGCTATGGACCAAGTGAAAGTGCTATAAGGCACCCTCAAACGAGACTAGGGCATAATAGCAGAAAAATTACCCTAGGTCAAACACCCTTTTTGCGTTTTCAGCTACCTGTTTTTGTACTCCCTCCAAAGACAAATTCTTCAGCTCAGCAACTTTTTTATACATTTCTACTACCATCCAAGGCTCGCAAGTCTTGCCTCTGTATGGCGCTGGAGCAGCAAATGGAGCGTCTGTTTCCAGCATTATGTTCTCCAATGGGAGCATTTTTATCACCTCGTCATAGTCGCTGGAAAAAGTGATGGGTCCATCAAAGCTGAAAGTAAATCCTCGTGCCAAAGCTCGCTTTGCAATTTCTACACTCCCCACAAAGAAATGAAAGTGCGCATGGACACTTTCATGTTTTTCTAAAATATCTAGCACATCTTCATAGGCATCTGCAGTATCTTTGCTTGGTCTAGCGTGTATCATAAGCGGTTTGCGAAACTCTTTTGCAATAGCAATCTGTTTTTCAAACACCTCTTTTTGTCTTGCAATCATATCCGCACTCTTACCTCGGAAATAGTCCAGCCCGCACTCACCAATGGCTACAACTTTGGGCAAAGCGGCAAGAGTGCGATACTGATCGGCATCAAATTCTTCTTTTAAGTTATCAGCAGGATGCATGCCTATGCAAGCCCAGATGTTGTCGTATTTTTCTGCAAGTTCGCAAGCTTTTTTTGAAGTCTCCAAATCTACGCCGACAACTATAGTACCTACACATTCATCTTTCAACCTATCTACCAGCTCATCTACCCGCTCGGATAAAGGTGCAATGTTCAAATGCGAATGAATGTCAAAAAAAGATATTTGCATATTAGTCTTTGCGCGGGAAAAGCGGCGAGCTTGGCATAGAGTGGGACAATACAAGATTCTGTAATGTTGCACTAGTTGATGGAAGTATAGGCTGCAACATGCGTGCTATATAAAAAAGTTTTACCACCAAATCTGCAATAATACTTTTGCCCGTATCTGGGTCCGTCTTCGCAAGTTTGAAAGGTTCTTTTTCTTGGATAAGAGCATCAAGTTCTCCAGCATAACGAAAAATAATTTCACAAGCAGTCTTTATGTCAAAGCTATTCATGGCTTTATGCCAATCACTTGGCAACTTTTGCTCATCTATTTCTGGGAAAACGTCTAGGTTTGCAGTCGCCATTTTCAATATTCGGCTCGTCAGATTCCCAATACCATTTGCAAGTTTGGCATTATAAACCGCCTTAAATCTCTCCATTGTAAACGGCGAATCTTCAAAATTGCTGATTTCGGAAAGCAGAAAGAAACGCAAGGCATCTGTTCCGTACTCTGCCACCACCTCGCGCGGATCCACCACATTTCCCAAAGTTTTGGACATCTTCACTCCGCCGTCGGCAGTCACAAATCCGTTGACAACTATCTGGTGAGAGTTTGGCAAGCCAGCCGCCAAAAGCATTGCTTGCCACATGACACCCTGGAAACGAGTGTTGTCTTTGCCGCAATACTGCGTTGGAGTACCATTCACCCAAAAACGAGTAAAGTTCTCTTCATCATTCGGCCAGCCTAGAGTAGATATGTAGTTTACCAAAGCATCAAACCACACATACATGACATGCTTGTCATCCCCTGGTACTGGTATGCCCCACGGCATTTTTTCTTTAAGTCTAGAAATAGAAAAGTCCTGTAAACCGCGCTCCGCGAAAGCTTTCATCTCGTTGAAGCGAAAGTCAGGAACTATAAAATCTGGATTTTTTTCATACAAATCCAAAATCTTTTCGCCAAATTCTGAATACTTGAAAAAGTAATTTTCTTCGTCTATCAGCTCAAGCTGTCGCCCTGGATGCAGCGGACACTCTCCATTTTCATCCAGCTCTGAATTTGTTTTTTCACTCTCACATCCCACGCAATATTTTGCTTGGTAATTCTTTTTGTAAATATAACCATTGTCGGCAACTTTCTGCCAAAATTCTTGCGCAGCCCTTATGTGATACTGGTCTGTAGTACGGATAAAATGTACATCATCCGAAATACCAAACATCTTTATCTGTTCTTTGAATGTTGCAAATCCTCTGTCCACAAATTCTTGCGGTGTTATACCGATGGCTTTCGCATTCTCATATATCTTTTGTCCATGCTCGTCTGTGCCGGTGTTGAAAAAAACCTCAAAACCAGAGAGTTTTTTATAACGGGCTATGGCATCCGCGCGCACCAACTCTAGCGCGTGCCCTATATGCAAAGGTGCGTTGACGTACGGCAATGTAGTGGTTATGTAAAAAGGTTTTTTATCCATATCATTCTTGTATATCTGTCATGCTCTTTCGTTTTTCCACATCATCAGCGAACTCAAGCAGGGCCACCGCCACAGGTATAGCCAAAATAATGCCCCAAAAGCCCGCAAGCTTTGCCCCTATAAGCACAGAGAGTATCACAACCAGCGGAGAAATGCCAACAACCTTCCTTACTACCCAAGGCTGTATCAAATAAGATTCAAATTGCTGAACTACGACATAGAACCCTGTAACTAAAAGCGCAAGGGTAAGACCTCCGTCTATATAAGCAAAAGATATAGCGGGCACAGCAGCCAAAACTATGCCAAACGGTATAAGCTCAAATATTGCTGCAGCTATGGCCAAGACCAAAGCGTAGTGTACACCTAGTATAAGCAAGCCAAGGTATATGAGAACACCAACAATAAGCCCAAGTATAAGCTGGCCTCGTATCCAAAGCGTGATCTTCCTCTGCGTACGCTGCCATAGGCTTATGATGTATTGTTCATTATGCCTAGGTGTAACCAGCCTCAAGAATTTCTCTATCCCCCCCTCTTCTATGGAAAGATAAAAAGAAATAACACCAATCAAAACTACATTTAAGATACCGCCGAAAGTTTTGGTAAGAATATCAAAGAAACTCAGCGAAAGGTTTGAAACAAAGACTTTGGCGTTGTCTACAAGAGTGGTCACAGAATCACCGCCAACAGAAACACCATGAGAAATATCTCCGGAGCTTATACTCTGCCCTGAAGCTTGGATGTTTTGCAAAAGGTCTGACGCAGGTATGTACTTTGTAAGCAACGATATAAGGTTTGAAGTTTCTACCACCAGTATCGGCACAAATATATAAAACACTGCTGCAATAATTGCAAATATAAGTATGTACATCAAAACTACAGACAAAACACGGTTTATGCGATACTTGGAAAGTTTGAGACTCGTGGCTTGGACAAATGAAGCTATGACTATAGAAGTCAAGATGACTAACACCAAGCTGCGCAGATAATAAAGAGCAAATACCAAAATACCGGAAATTATAACCCGCAAAATAGTGCCGTTTGAAACTTCAAAAACTACTTTATTGTTAGTATCGCGTACTGCCATATGCACCCATGATACCATCTATAGCGTGCCTAGCCTAGCCTCTCGCGTATATGATCCGAAAGCTTTGAAATAGCCACCCTTTCCTGAGCACCGCTGTCTCTGTCTCGGATGGTTACCATATCTTTGAAATCCGGATTTACATTTTCTCCTGCACCGACAGTGTCAAAGTCTACAACCACACACCATGGAGTACCTATCTCGTCTTGCCTCCTATAGCGCTTGCCGATGTTGCCATTGTCGTCATACACTACATTGCCAAATTCTTTTTTCAACATTCCAAAAACCTCCCGCGCTTTCTGCACAAGCTCCGGCTTGTTTTTAAGGAGAGGAGAAACTGCACATATAACTGGGGCAATACAGGGCTTTAGTTTTAGAAATGCACGCACTTCTCCATTCTGTTCATCTTCAGTATAAGCAGAAAGCAGTACTGCCAAAAATGCTCTGTCAGCACCAAAAGACGGCTCTATGACATGAGGTACAACTTTCTCTCCTGTTTCTTCGTCTTGATATTCAGCTTTATGGTTTGAAAGATCAAAGTTACCCCTGTATGCCAAACCAAAAAGCTCTTTACGGCCGAAAGGATAATCAAATTCAAAATCAACTGTACGCTTAGAATAGTGCGCTCTATCACTCTCAGAGACTTCCAACTCATGGATTTTTGTAATATCTATGCCGACCTCTTTAATCCACGCATTCATTTCGGCTTTCCAGTATTCAAAATGCCTAGACCACTCTCCAGCACGGATAAAGTATTCAAATTCCATTAGTTCAAATTCACGTGAACGAAAAGTAAAATCACGAGGAGTAATTTCGTTCCTGAAAGCCTTCCCGATCTGAGCTATGCCAAAAGGAAGTTTGGGGTGGTATGCATCTACTGTATTTTTGAAATTTATGAACATTCCTTGCGCAATCTCCGGACGCAAGTAAACTGTTGAAGCAGAATCCTCGACAGCACCGACTTTTGTAGAAAACATCATGTTGAATTGTCTGGACTCGCCCAAGGCACCGGCGCAGTCTGGACATTTTGCTTTGTCTTCAAGTTGGTCCGTACGAAAACGATGATGGCACTTTGTGCATTCTACCATTGGATCCGAGAAACCAGCGACATGGCCTGAAGCCTCCCATACTTCGCTTCGCATAAGCACAGCACTCCTTAGCCCATACATATCTTCTCTATCTGAAACAAATCTTTTCCACCAAGATGTTTTTATATTATCAAGCATCTCCGCTCCATAATGCCCATAATCCCAAGCACCCGCTAGCCCACCGTATATTTCCGAACCTTGGAAAATAAAGCCGCGGCGCTTGGATAGCGACACAATTTTCTCCATAAGTTTTTCATCATTTTCTTTCATTTTGATTTTCAGAAATTATTTTTCTAGTCTATCTCACTACAGTTTCCATACCGCTTGTAAAGCTGGAATCGCCGGATATTCTGGTATTCAAGCCGTTCCTAACAGACTGCAAAGCCGAGCCAGTAAAGCTATCTTGCCCTGTCAGGGTCGTCTTGTCAATTAGAAGCGGCACAGAGCCCACTTGTGTCAAGCTTGGAATTAGGCGAACTTGGAAAGAAATCTCTTTTGAGCCCGTAGTCAGTCCTGTGCCAGAATTTACTGTACCAGCCTTCCATGTGACAGTACGCGAGCCATTGTCGTAGCTGACGCCAGAGTTTGTAGCAGGAGAAATAGAGTTCACCCAAGTGACACCAACAGGAAGACTTGCTTTAACTTCCACATTGCTTGCGCGATTTGCAGAATTTACCAGTGACCAAGTTATGGTATAAGTTGTCGCCTGCTCTGCCTTTGGAGGGATAGGGCCTGTGTTTGTAAATGGTCCAGAGAAATATGTAGCCTTTGCCGCAAGCTGCAAGTCTGTATTTATTTTTATAACCTTTCTTACAAAATTGTCCACAGATGTAGAAATGTTTGATGCTGCAGGCTGGCTGCCTTTCACAGAAACGTCTATGACTACCTGCGGGTTTGGTATAGAAGTTGTGCCGTTATATGTAGGCAAAGGAGTGAAAGAGAAAGAAACTTTGCCAGAACCTCCGTGTGGGACAGAGGCAAACTGCGATACTGTATTTCTGTCCCAAACGATCTGCGAGTTTAGCGAGTCATAGAAACCATTGCCTGGACTTACATTTTCTTTGTTAAACGAAGCACCAGAGAACTTCGCATATATTTCCAAATTGTCCACGCGAGTCGGCAAGTTGTTCGTCCAAGTTATCTCACCGCGAACTTGTCCGGGAGAAACAGCCACTTCATCTTTGTCTTGGCCATTTATAGCAAGCTGTGCGTCTATGAATGGGCGTTCAATCTTTATAGTATGCAAAAGTGTGCTGTATATTATGCCTACATTTGCTTGATCTTGCGGATTTTGCTGGCCGACAGAAGCGCGGAAAGAGCGGTCTTCTCCATCTTGTCCGGCAAGTGTGCCTTGGATAGAAACTTTTGATTCTATACCCTGCTTCAGGGCTGAAAGCAGCCAAACATTGTTTGAAAAAGTGGGCTTCGGATCTGCATCTGTAAATTCAAACCCAGGAGGATATGTAACTTTGAGCATGGTATTAGCCGGTGCCACAGTTGCCGCCAAAATGGTCTTAAAATCCAGGATAATAGTCTGATTTGCAGATGTGGAAGTAGGTGCGGAAACAGTCAGACTAAGCGGAGCAGAACTTATGGAAACAGAGTAATCTTTCTCTTTTACGAAAATAGCATTGGACCCGCGAATGCGGTATTCAAGAGTGGACTTTATATTTTTCGTACTACCCTGCTCGCCGAAAAGTGTAAGGCGTACATCCTCTGTATGAGTGTCTCCTGCACCTATAGTGCCTATGTCTATAGTCCTCCTGTTTATAGAGCTAGTGTCATTGTCATCTCCTTGCGCGTACTCTATCTTCAAATCTGCAAATTCTATAGGTACAGTATTGCCGTTTCTTATAGCTATCTGAAGCGGCAACTCCTCTCCCCCCGGAGTGAAAGCATTGCCCAGGACTGAAATCTCGATGTTGTTATTAGAAACAGTATTTGAACCGCCAAAGAACTTGTAGGCGGCAAATCCTAAAGCTAATACAAAAAAGATAATAGATGCTATGAAAAATTTCTTGAACATAGATGGTGCTATGTGCGGCTCTCTATCTATAACAGGTATCTTATCCTCTACAGTCCATTTGTCTGCAACTTCAAATTTTTGCGGATGAATGGTGCCCGTACGAGTTTTCCTGATCTTGGATTCATCACGCATGTAAAGCGTGCGGTTTAAAGCTTCTATTCTGTCCTTTTTTTCTGTTGATTCTGCCATACATTAAAAGTATATCACAATTATTTATTTCAATTTCCTGTTATTCACCCTAAATTGTTAATTAAAGCTGGCTTTCTCGCAGAGAAGTATTTATAAGAGAGACAAGAGAAACTTTTGCCCTGCTAGCCTTACTGATCAAAGACAAGGAAAGCTCTTCTTCTATAAATGTCCGTGGCTCATTGTCAGAGCCGACATAACCAAGCCTAGAAAGTATGCGTACAACGCCGACGATCTCGCAAGCTTCCAGCTCTAACTTTGATAAAGTATGTTCTTCCATAAAATGGAATAGTCCGCAAACATCGTCAAACAAAAGCTCGTTCGGCCCTTCGCCTTGCATCAGCCTTTTGACTAAAGAAAGAACGCGAGCATATACAAGAGACTTACTAACTTCTTGACGCACACAAGAATATTCCGGCAAATGTGTTGCGCTCGTGACACGCCAAACTTCGCGACCACGTACAAGGTCTAGTCTTGCATAAGACAAATCCTGCAGACCGAAGCGGAGCTTGCTCTTCAGGTGCCTTACCCCTTGAACCGCTGCCCACACGACACCTAGATCACGAGTAAAAAGCGTAAGATATCTGTTTGCCTCGCCGGTGTTCACTGATCCGACAACAAAACCTTCTGTGTGGTATATATGGTGCGACATATATTAAAATTCTTCTAAAAGTTCTGGGAGCGATGAAACACCGTCACTTTTAGTAAAATGCCCTCGATTTTCCAAGACAATCGTCCTTGCGTTAACTTTTTCTTCTAGTATATGCTTATTTTCTTCGAGTGGAACGAATGGGTCATTTGTAGAAAAAATACCAATAATACTGTGTGAGTGACGTTTTACTTTTTCAAAGTCTATCGGCGTATTCATCCATGAATGAGCAATACTTTCCTCTTCTTCAGCATCCAAATTTTCTACCGTTAATTTAATCCAAGGCGCAACAAGGATAACCTGCCCAACCTGTACGCTAGTAGGAAGCGTTTCCATATATCGTAATATCGTCTGACATCCGACCGAGTGGCCAACAAAATAGGTATTTTCATTTGGAGTAGGAACAACACTTCTCAGACACGCCACCCAGTCATCAATCGTCGGTGTATCTGGGTGTGGCATGAGGGGCGCAATAACAGAAAATCCTTTTGCTTCCATAGCGCTTCTAATCCACTTGAGCATCGGTTCATCAGGACTTCCACCCCATCCATGGGCAATGACTGCTGTTTTCATAATTTAATATATTAGCATATTCTCTCCATTTACAACCTCTTTTGCACCGACTGTCTTTTTCAAATCTTCACCGAAAGTTTGCATAATTTCTCGATACGTTTCTGGAAGCACAAGAGTTATAGCGTCACTTGGAATTAGACCTTTTTCTTTTCGTAAGTCTTGTACCTTTCGCACAAGTTCGCGATAATCTCCTTCAAGTTTTAGCTCTGGTGTTATGTTTATATCAAGCACCGTCTCGTCTCCTGCTACAATATCTTTTACATTAAGTTCTTCTTTTACAAGAGTTGCATACTCGCTACTTAAGTCCCAGTTCTTTACAATAAACCTAGAAAGAGGTTGACGCACTGGTATACCTAGTTTTTTGCGAAGCGCATTGCCTTCAGTACATACTTCTCTTGCTATTTGCATATCACGCATAATATTATGTCCGACCATATCGTCATATTGCAAAGCATCGCTGGTAGGCCATACACTTAGATGCACGCTTTCTGCGTCTTCATTTATCTTTAGTTTCTGCCACACTTCTTCTGCGGTAAACGGTGCAAATGGCGCCATGACTTGTGCAAGGGTTTTTAGTACAAAATACAAGGTCGTTCTAGATTCTATATCACCTGCCTTGATCTTGTCTCTACTTCGGCGCACATACCATGTAGAAAGATCGTCTATGAAGTTGCGAAGTTCGCGGGCAGGCTCAAATATTTTGTATGCATCCAAATACTCTGTGGTCAGAGATATATACTGGTCTAGTCTTGCAAGTATCCACTTGTTGAGCACGGCAGTCGCGTCTGGCCGCTTGTTATTCTTCATTTCTGCGGGATATAGCTCATAAAATGCTAGCACATTTGAGAGCAGCCCGAAAACTTGTCGAGACATTTCCGTCACCACTTTTTCGTCATAATTCTTGCTGTCCCCAGGCTGGGTAACAGAATACATCCACAGCCGCACTGCGTCCGCACCAAATTTGTCCATCTGTCCCCACGGGTCTATGACATTGCCTTTAGATTTTGACATCTTCTGCCCTTTTGCATCCAGCAAGTGTCCGAGACAGATTACATTCTTAAATGGCGCAGGCTTACCAAGCAAAGCAGAAACCGCAACCAAAGTGTAAAACCAGCCTCTGGTCTGATCTATCGCTTCAGAGATAAAGTCTGCTGGATAGCCTTTGGTATCCACATACTCCTTATTCTCAAAAGGATAATGCTCTTGCCCAAATGGCATAACGCCGGAGTCAAACCATACATCCATCACCTCTTTTACTCTTGTCATTACTTCCCCATTTTCAGCCACGAGCTTTACCTCATCCACATACGGCTTGTGCAGATCAAGCTCGTAGTTAGTGTTATGTGGTATGGGAACAAAATTTAATTTACGTATTTCCGCGTTGGTAAAGCGTTTGAACTCTTTCACAAATGCCATAGTCTCTGGCATGTGATAAGTTTTGCCGTCTGGTACATATTCTCCAGATACCACATACGCAAGCCATGCCGGCCCGCCATGAGTTACCAGCAAAATACGCTTATCTTTATACTTCTCTTCAATTTCATAAAGCAAAGAACCGATGCGCTTGCCAACATCTTGCAAAGACTCACCGTTTGGAATTTTGTTCTTATACCAATCTACACCCACGTCATATATAACTTTGTGGTATTCGTTCCAATTCTTGCCGTCAAAATCTCCTGCGTTTATTTCTGCAAGCCTATCGTCAAACAGCAATGCATCTTCTGCTAACCCAAGTTCGGTGCGGACAATTTCGGCAGTTTCCCTAGTACGAGCAAATGGCGAAGCAATGATTATATCTATACCTTCTTTTTTGAAATGACCAATTTCAGAAAGTACTTGTTGTTTACCTTTTTCAGTCAAATGATCACTGGCTTGGTTTTTGTAACTAACAAGATTTTTCTCGTTTCCTTCCGTACCACCGTGACGCATAATAAAGTAACTATTACCAGACTTTACTGCATACTTCTTAAATTCTTCTATGCTTCCAATAACTTTCAGCTCACCGCCAACTCCCTGCCAAACCGGCAACGGAGTGCCCCAGTATCGCTCACGCGAAATCGCCCAATCTTTAGCCTCACGTAGCCACTCACCAAAACGTCCGTCCTTTATATATTCGGGCTCCCAATGAATGCTTTCGTTTCGTGCAGACATTTCATCGCGAAGTTTTGACATAGCAAAATACCAAGAATCTCGTGCATAGTATATGAGTGGAGTCTTACATCTCCAGCAATGCGGGTACGAGTGTTCGTATTTTTCTTTTTTAAATAGAAGCCCGCTATGAGCCAAGTCCTTTATAATGTCCACAGCAACATCTTCGTCGCGGACAAATCGGCCAGAAAGATTGCCGAGACCTCGCATAAAAGTGCCGTCTGGATTTACAGTGTGGTATTTAGGCAAGCCAACTTTTGTGCCAAGCTCAAAGTCGTCTGCCCCGTACATGACAGCCGTGTGGACGATGCCAGTGCCGTCTGTCGTTGTTACAAAATCCGCGACATATATTTTGAAAGCATTTTCTATCCCGTCTGGTTTTGCATTCTCAAGCTCGTTGAAAAGAGGCGTGTACTTCATGCCAGCCATGTCCTTGCCTTTGTGTTCAGCAATTATTTCATATCCTTCGCCAAGCACGGACAATCTTTCTTTTGCAACAACTAGAATCTCTTCCCCGACTTTTGCCTCTACATAATCTATATCTGCACCCACTGCGAGCGCTACATTTCCGGGAAGCGTCCAAGGAGTAGTTGTCCATGCCACAAAATAAGCTTTTTCAAATCCAACAATCGGAAACTTGGCATACACTGACAAATCCTTCACATCCACATATGCTCCTGGCTGACCAAGCTCGTGCGAGGAAAGACCAGTGCCGCAACGTGAACACCATGGCAGAATTTTATAATCTTTATACAAATACCCGCGGTTCGCGGCTTCTTTCACTACATGCCAAGCAGACTCTATGAAAGAGTTAGACATGGTGTAGTATGCGCGATCGTTGTCCACCCAGTACCCCATGCGATGCGTAAAAATTTCCCATTCTTTTGTATAACGCAAAACAGCGCTTCTGCAATAGTCATTGTATCTGGCAACGCCGTATACCTCTATATCTTTTTTTGAAGCAAGGCCCAGCTCTTTTTCGGCTTGAAGTTCCACCGGCAAGCCATGGCAGTCCCAGCCGGCGCGTCTATCCACATGGTAGCCCTGCATTGTCTTGTAGCGAGGTATAACGTCTTTGAATGCACGCGCCTCAAAGTGGTGAAGCATCGGCACTCCATTTGCTCCGGGAGGACCCTCGTAGAAGACAAACTCGCCTTTGACAGACTTACGAGCAAGCGTCTTTTCAAAAATCTTGTTTTCGCGCCAAAAATCTAGGATTTTCTCTTCCCTTACTGCTTTTTCTGATTTATATTGTTTTTTTTCATCCATAGACTATATTCCTCAAATTGTACGGAAAAAACAGTTTTTTGCAAGACAAAATAATATCCCACCTGCTTACGCAAATGGGATATATAAAAATACACTAAAATAATTCTAATTTACACACACAGAACGACTAAGCTCTCTGGTTTTATCATCTATCAAGCTTTTAGACTCTTTTTTCTTCATATATTTATCCCAAAGAAAATAAGGCATAAATAGAATAACCGGCTTATTTTCAATAAAAAACGAGACAGAATAACACTCTTCGTGTAAGGTAATTTCTCTATTCTTTATAAAAGCGGGAACGTGTGTTATATAAAACCCCAATGCTCTATCATGAAGATCTTCCCATTTCTGATATTCTAAATCATATATTGCTTCCCTATAACGCATATGATCTTCAAAGAGAGAATAATATATTGCATATTTGGTTAGAAAATTAGCCTTATCGCTTAATCTATACAAAGAAAAATAAAGTTTTTTTAAATAATCCAAAAACTCTTCTGTATCCTGTAAAGAATCGAAATACCGCACAGCATAATTTGCAAAATTTTCCAGTGGTATATGAAGAAAAGATTCTTTATGTTCCGAGCCGAAACTTGTATCTTCCTCGAACATAACATAATCATTCTTTTGTTGGAAAATTTGTTTAGTCTTCTTGTTACGCTTTTTGAACAGAAAGTAAGCACACACACAAAGAAAGCATGAGGTTAAAATGATGGTTGTTGTCATAATTATTATTTTTTTGTTGTTTTACTCTATATTACCACTATGTAGAAAAAAAGTCAAGTTTACATTTTTTCTGGTACAGATATTCCTAGTAGATTGAGTCCTTTTAAGAGTACGTTGTAAGTACCAGAAACAAGTGCAAGCTCGTGGTCCATATTTTTATTATTTTCATCCAAAATCTTACCTGTTGCATACCAGCTATTGAAAGACTGTGCTATCGAAAGCAGATAAGTAGCAATATAATGTGGCTCCCATTTTGAGATAGATTGTTCAACACAATCTTGGAAACGTGAAATGTTTTTTGTAAGTTCTGTCGCTGACGCAGAACTGTCTACGGAAATAGACTTCCCCATTTCTTTTGCCTTTGCTAGTATTGCCTTGGCGCGCACGGCACTATACTGCAAATACGGACCAGAATCTCCTTCAAATGAAAGCGAGGTTTCCGGGTCAAAGTTTATATTCTTCCCAAGCCCTGCCCGAAGGATAGAGAACTTGAGTGCTGAGATTGCAATGGCTTCCCTTTCTTTTCCATCAAGCTTGTCCGATTTATCTAATATTTCGTTATTTACAACTTCCAATATCTCACTAGCAGTCGGCACACCACCCAAACGCGAAGACATTTTCTGGCCTTTAAAGCTCATGCGCCCATGCGTCAAGTGCACAGTCTTATCCTGCCAAGCTTTATCTATCTTGCCTCCCGCAGCAGCAACTACTTTGAAATATTCTTCCTGTTGATGATCTGTCACAAAAAGCGAAATATCTGGGTTGTATTTTTTAAACTTCAGTGCAAGCAAACCAAGATCTTTAGCTTCATATGTCGGATAGCCTTCTTTGTTGATAAAAACTCTGGTATGCAGTCCATCTTGTTCACCGCGATATATCACTGCCCCATCCGACTTTTCAAATACATCACCTATGTGTGCTTCTACAATCTTTGTACCCTCAAGACCAGCTTCCGACTCGTATATATAGTCGTCAAACATCGAGCCAAGCGAAGCAACAGTGGATTTGAAATAATCTAGATTTATATTTTTTGCCCACTCATAAACTTCGTACTCCCGGGAAGGAGTTTTGTCATACAGGTTTTTTGTTATTGCCTGTACCTCTTTCAAAAGTGCTGGATTATCTTCTAAAGCCTTTGTGCCGCGCACATAGCAATCTCCAAAATATTGCAGTTGCTCTTTTTGCGAAGTGAGACTGTCCCACTTTGTCTTTCCGTCTTGTAGCATTGCCCAGACGGCTTTGCCTATACCAAGCGAAACATCTGACGGATAAGATATAACTTTTACACTGGCCCCGCTTGCTTTTGCCAAGCGAGCCACAGACTCGCCTATAGCATTGTTCATCACGTGCCCTATGTGGAACGGCTTGAAAAGATTTGGGCTTGAATGCTCTACCAATATTTCTTTTCCTTTATACAAAGAAGAAGAGAGGCCTGCGTCTTTAGCACATGCTTTCGTAAGCTCATGGTTGAAATATGAATCTGCCAAAAAAAAATTCAAAAATCCTGGGCCAGCAACTTGTATATCTTTTATGTATTCAGAGTTTTTGTTTTTTATTTTATCGGCGATTTTTTGCGCCAAATCTTTTGGATTTGCACCAAAAGATTTGGCGCTCGTCATAGCAATATTTGAAGAAAAATCTCCATGAGCAAAATCTTCCGGATATTCAAGATTTATCTTCTCTGGCGTAAATCCAAGTTCTGCGCAAGCATCTACCACTAGAGTTTGTAAAATACTTCTTATCATACGGGTAGTCTAGCAAAATCAAAAGAAAAACCCTAGCGATGCCCAGTGCTTCCCTCGCGACCATCACCGCGAACAGTTTCAGACAGCTCAGCTGCTTCTATAATCTCACAATCTTCAAACTTCTGTATCAGCATTTGTGTAAATTTTTGACCTTTTTCCACCACTTGCCTTTGCCCGGAAAAATTGACCATAGAGGCTACAAATTCGCCACGAAAAGGCGCGTCTATAACGCCGCCCACTATTTTCAAACCTTTATTGAAAGAAATGCCGGACTTATCCCAAACCAGCCCGACATATCCCTCTGGTATCTCTAGCGCAATACCTGTCCTTATTCTCATTTGTGCTCCCTGCTCGAACACTACTTCTTCTAATGCATAAAAATCTATCCCAGCGTCTCCGGGATGCCCCTTTGTCGGGGACTTAGCATCTTCGTGTAATTTTTTTACTTTAAGTTGCATAGCACAATTATACACAAAAGCTGATACTTGTGGTATCAGCTTTTAATCTTGTTTAATCTAAAATAATGTCTATAATCTCTTTATGTATTTCATCCCTGCTCAAATTTGCATTCAGTACATGCCAGCCAAACTCCTTGGCCAAGTCTAAATGAATTGCACGAATCCTTTCTGTCTTTTCATTATCATTCTCATACACATGAGTTTTTTCTATACTCTCCAGATACCTTGTACCATCAAGCAAGATAGAAACATCTGGCGCAAGAAGTCCCTCATTCACTTTAAGCAGATAATCCCGCGGAACACCATCGCCTATACCATATGCAATACCTGTGCCAGTATACATTTCAGCTATTACAACATCATTTTCTGCAAGCATCTTTTCTAGCTCTGGCTGAAAATCCATTCTATTTTGTGCGCACAATTCTTGAAACTGTGTTGGTGTTAAATTTTCTGGATTATTGCCCTTAAGGAATGCGTGTATCCTTGGGCCAGTTGGGACAAGAGAGTATATGGGATATTTCAAAGTTTTAAATTTCAAATTCTTTTCCAGCAAATAATTTTCCAAAAGACCCATCTGAGTAGTTTTGCCCATATTAGTCACCCCCATGATTGTAACAAGTATTCCTTT
The DNA here is from genome assembly GCA_039809265.1 of Minisyncoccia bacterium. Taxonomy (GTDB): domain Bacteria; phylum Patescibacteriota; class Minisyncoccia; order Phycocordibacterales; family UBA9973; genus JBDHUR01. The sequence continues at coordinate 39,433 of JBDHUR010000004.1, read as the reverse complement.
TTTCATTTTTTATATTTTTTAAATTTAGGCCAATGCTACCACGCACAAGTGAACAAGTCTATCTTTTCGCACGGAGGATTTTGTCTATCTTTTTTGCAATATTTAACATGTCTTTTTCCTTTTTACCTTCCGTTGTCTCTGCTGCTGTGCCAAGCCTGATACCAGAAGGATCCATAACTGTCCTTGAATCTCCTGGGATAGTATTCATGTTTACTATTATCCCAGCTTTTTCCAGCCTGTCGCTTGCCTCTTTACCAGAGATACCTGAGGCCCAAGTATCTACTAATATCAGATGTGAATCCGTTCCGCCAGAGACAACACGCCAGCCAAGAGCAGCTAGTGAATCAGCCAACACCTTTGCATTTTTAACCACCTGTTTGGCATATCTTCTAAACGAAAGAGAGGATGCTTCTTTCAAGGCAACAGCTACGGCGGCAATAGTGTTCTCATGCGGACCACCCTGAAGACCGGGGATTATTGCTTTGTCTATTTTCCTATCAAGTTCCCTTTTATCTTTTTTTACAAAGATCAAAGCATGCCTTGGCCCGCGCAAAGTCTTGTGGGTGGTAGTCATCACCGAATCAGCAAAAGGAAACGGAGACGGATACACTCCGCCAGCCACAAGTCCGGCAAAGTGCGACATGTCTACATGTAAATGCGCTCCGCAAGCATTCGCAATTTTTCTAAATTTCTTGAAATCAATAATCCTAGGATAAGCGGTAAAACCAACTACAATCAAGTCTGGCTTTTCTTTCACCGCGAGTGACTTGATCACCTCGTAGTTCAGCAGTTCTGTTTTTGGATCAACTTCAAAAAGTACCGGCTTCCATATTTTACCGGTCATTGAAACACTCTGTGCATGGGTCAAATGTCCACCAGAAGAAAGCTTCAATCCCATTATTTTCCCGCCAATTGGTACAAATGCCGAATACACAGCCAAGTTTGCTGGCGAGCCGGACAAAGCTTGAACATTTGCGTTCCATGACTTTGACGACAGCCCAAATAGCCGAAGAGCTCTGTCTATAGCAAGCTGTTCTACTTTGTCTATGATACTGTTGCCACCGTAGTATCTCCTGCCTGGATAACCCTCTGCATATTTGTTTGTGAGTACAGAACCAAGAGCAGCAAGCACATCTTTAGAAACATAGTTTTCAGAAGCAATAAGATTTATAACACTATTCTGCCTCTTCTCTTCCATCTTTATAAGTTTCTCTACCTGCTTGTCTTTCATGCAATCATGTTAACACAGAAAACAGGCAAACAAAAAGCCCCAGGATTTGGGGCTTTTTACAAAACACTTTTTCTTAAACTTGAAAATCAAAAAACATTTCTGTCTTTTTCTTTTCATCTATACCAAAAGAAAGACTGCCCTTAAAGCCAGCAGACGCCAAACTTTCCTGTAAGTATTTCAATCTATCATTGACGCTTTTTTCGAGTTTGGCTGTTGGGATAAAGTTCAGGGACTCAAATTCAACAAGACACTCTTTTTTTAATAAAACTCCGAGCAATAATCTACAAAGCAAATCCTCGACTGTGTCTGCTTTTGAAAGAAACGAGGCACCATTATAATCCACCTTTCTTGCCATAAGATCTATAAAATCTTTTTGTTTTGGCAAAAGCTTTATGTGCTGTTTAAACATAAGCATGATACCATCTTCTTGCTTGCTTATCTCCTTGGCTTCGGTGTTCAGCATGTGGTCAAAAATCTTTTTGGCCGCATAATATTCTTCTCTTCTTTTCAAAACCACATTGGCAACCTTGGTTATTGCCGTTAAACTTTCTTCTAGTGACGAAGTTTGCCTTTTTGTTTTTGCCACCTTAACTTGAACTCTTTTTTCTACCATTTTTATATTTTTTAATTGTTAGACATATTTTTCACATTTAAAGTAGCATATCTTGTGCTGGGTGTCAAATATATTATATTCTTTATTTTTGCTATAGTATAAACTCTAAAGAAAATTGCTATAATAGCAATATGAAACTAGACGAAATAGTTCACGCTACTATACCCATAAGAGGCGGCGGAGAAGTTATCCTTCTAAACACTGGTGCAATCATAGGTCCAGAAGCAGAAGCGATGCTTCAGGCACTGCACTCGCGCTCCGTTGGTGGACTAAAGAGCCATTTGGAAGTCCTGTCCGAACGTGGGCCGGAAAACTTTATGAAGAATTTTTATGTGGGCTATGGGCACAAATCCATTGGCGACTGCGGCACGATAACACTCTTCATAGAAGGAGTTTCCATGCTTGCCGCCAAAGCCATACAGGACTGGCCACTTTACTCTGGGCAAGAAGCTTCTACTAGGTACATAGACTTCAAAATACAGCCCCTTAAAAATCCTCTGGGTACAAAAGATGGTACGGAAATACTGGAAGCCTGGCGCAAGTTTTATCAAGACGCAATGGAAGAAACCAAGGAGTACTTGAAAAATAAATTTCCCATGCAGGCAGACGAAGCAGGAGCGATTTATGATAAAGCAATAAATGCCCGAGCCTTTGATGCACTGCGAGGTTTCTTGCCGTCAGGCGCCACTACCAACTTGGCCTGGCACACAAACTTGCGCCAAGCAGCGGACAAAGTTGCCCTGCTCCGCCATCACCCGCTTCAAGAAGTAAGGGACATATCAGAGGCGATAGAAAAAACTTTGACAGTAAGCTATCCGAATTCTTTTGGGCATAAAAGATACGAGGCAACGGAAAACTACAATGCAATGTGGATGAAGGATAGTTACTACCATCACGATAAAAATTGCCCTGACTTCAAACTTGCAAAAAACAATGTGGATATTTCACTGCTGGACGAAAAAGTCTTGAACGACAGACCAGCAAAGACAGAACTGCCTAAACACTTAGCGGAAGCAGGAACACTGCAGTTTGAGTTTACTTTAGACTTTGGTTCATTCAGAGATATACACAGACATAGAGCTGTCACGCAACGTATGCCGCTTCTGACTACAGAACTTGGTTTTGAAAGCTGGTATTTAGAAGAAGTGCCAAAATCTGTCAAAGACCGTGCTGCAATATTTCTAGAAGAGCAAGAAGAAAAGATAGCGAATCTAAACACAACAAAAGAGATAGCACAATACTACACAGCTATGGGCTATAAAACAGCCAACAGGTTGACCGGCAACTTGCCCGCCCTTGTCTACCTAGTAGAACTGCGTGCAACAAGATTTGTCCACCCCACTCTTCGAAAGCGAGCTCTGGAGATAAGCGAAACACTCGTAAAAGAATTCAGCAAAAATGGATTAAAGATACACATAGATGCCGAGCCCGATAGGTTTGATGTAAAACGCGGAGAACATGACATAGTACTGAAATAAGCTAAGCCCCTCTGGTTTACAGAGGGGCTTTCATTTGGTTTTGGGTCAATTTGCATTTATAGATGCAAAAAGTTCGTTTGTTCCGAGGTCTTTATACTTGCTGACATAAAAAGGCATCATGTGCAACGCAAACCCATTTCGCTCAAACTTCACACGGGCATTTAATATAGGGATGCTGTCTGGTATTTCATAAATCCTGCGGAATTCATCCGTATGGATACGTCTGGCATGATGGTGATTGCACAAGACAAGCGGCACTTTCGGCCGTACAAGGTGGCTCACCATATCCTGTTCTTTAGTGAAGTTTATCTGAGGAAAATACAGTACCGCCATCTTGTGTCCAACATCAAGCAAAGAAGTAAAATCTTCTGTTACTTGGCACACATACTTCTCATCATTTTGATTTAACGCAATTTCAAGCAATGATGATTTCGTCTCGGCATTTTCTCCGAAAAGATAAATTTTGTACTTGCTGGTAAAAACTTCTTTAGAAAGCAGTGTTTTAGCAATTCGGTCGGCAATCTTTGCTCCGCCGACGATCATGATTTCTTTTATTTTTTCTCTACTCATAATTTAGTGGTTTTTTATTATTTGATTTTGAAATGAACTTTCGCACAGGGATTTTCATACTACACGAAAAAATAAAAAAGCGCAAATACTTGCGCTTTTTTGTAGAAACTCTTTATGGGTCTATGTCTGTCTTTTCTCTGATAAAGATGTCTCTGCCATCCGGCGTCTGTTTCTTGATATATTTTCGATTTTTATTTACTTCTATTTTTCTAACTAGCTCTTTCTCTAAATCATAGCCCAGTATCTCGCACATGCCGAGCAGAAAGATGGCAACATCAGCAAACTCTTCTGCCACTCCGTCTTCTCTTTTAGAGAACTTGCTGTATGCTTCAGACAACTCTTCGTATGCGCGACAAAACTCCACGGATACGTCTTGGGTATTAAAACCCTTCTCTAACTTGTTGCGCATAACCTCTTCTTGTAACTTTTTCAAATCTATAGACATATTTTTACATATTGGAATAAGTTTCCGTTTCATTATTTAGTAATACAAATTCTACCATTGCTTCTTTGAAAATTTCTTTACCCCTGCCGCCAGAATGGTAGTCCTTTTGTGCGACAACCTTAGTGATACCTGCAGTTATTATAAGCTTGGCGCAAACATAGCATGGTGTCATCTTGCAGTAAAGTGTAGCGCCTGACAGAGCTATACCTGTACGCGCCGCCTGTACTATAGCATTCTGCTCGGCATGAGTAGTACGGATACAGTGCTTGCTTTCCTTACCATCCATATCAACCACGGTATGCATCTCATGTCCCACATCATCACAATGCGCTATACCAGGCGGAGAGCCGACATAACCAGTGGTCAAAATTCTCTTATCCTTAACGATAACGCACCCAGACCTTCCGCGATCACAGGTAGCCCTTGTGCCAACCATGTCAGCGATAGACGTGAAGTATTCATCCCAAGACGGGCGCTTGTACGGCTCTGGCTTTTCGTTATTCATATAGGCATTGTACTATAATCCCTAAAAAGTAAAAGAAACTAAAAAGCAAAACTCTTGTAGCATCGGATCCTCCACAGAGAGGGTGAGACGCAAGAATTTTGCTTTTTAGTTTCTTTTACTTTTACTTATTTAACTTCTATGCCAGCAGCGCGAGCAGAACCTTCTACTATCCTTATAGCACCAGCAAGGTCTTTTGCATTCAAGTCCGGCATTTTTCTCTTTGCTATTTCTTCTACTTGAGCCTTCGTTACTTTCCCAGCTTTGCTTACATTTGGCTTGCCAGAGCCTTTCTCAACACCAGCAGCTTTGAAAAGCAAATTGGCTACAGGCGGAGTTGTAACTGTAAAGTCATAAGTTCTGTCTTCGTAAACAGTTATCTTTACACCAACTATCTCCCCTGGATTAAACCCCTGCGGCTGACCGGAGGCGGCATTGAACTTGGTAACGAAGTCACCAATGTTTATACCAGCCTGACCAAGCGTAGGCCCCAAAGGCGGAGCTGGGGTAGCCTTACCAGCTGGAGCACGCACTTTTACTTTTTTGATTATTTTCTTTGCCATAAAATAAAATGATTATACATTGAAGCTTAGCGTAACGAAGGAAATATAGCACAAAGAATCCCTTGCGTAAAGCGTCGCCTATAGCTTCTTTATCTGAAGAAAATCAAGCTCAACTGGAGTTTCTCTTCCAAACATGGAGACAAGGACTTTGACTTTTCCACGCTCAGAATCCACCTCGCTGACCTTCCCTTCCAAATCTTTGAATGGTCCGTCAGCAATGAGTATAGACTCACCGACTTCAAGGTCTATCTTGTGTTTTGCCACAGTTGTATCATCCATTTTGCTGAACAAAAAGTCTATTTCCTGCTTGTTCAAAGGTACAGGGTTAACACCAGCACCGACGAAACCTGTAACACGCGGAGTATTTCGCACTACATACCAAGAGTCATCTGTCACTATCATATCTACAAGCACATAGCCCGGAAAGGTCTTTTCTTCCACTTCGGTGCGCTTACCACCTTTGATTTTTATTTTTTTCTCAGTAGGAACTATGACGTTGAAAATTTTATCATGCATGCCAAGGGAGTCTATACGTTGTTTTAGATTTCTCATAACAGCGTTCTCATATCCGGCATAAGTATGGATAGCATACCATTTGCGTTCCCCATGTTGTTCTTGTTTTGCCATGTGAAGTTGCGCGTACGCGCACAAAAGTTAAAGTGCTAATAGTTTTGCAAGACCCTCTTTGAATAATGCATCAAATGCTCCGAGCAAGAGAGCTACAACAAGAGATATCGCTATTACAACGATTGTATAGTTTAGAGTCTGCTTTCTTGTTGGCCAAGATACACGCTTCATCTCTGTCCTAGTCTCACTTATAAATTGTGTTAGTTTAGACATATGTTTTGGTTTCCTATTAAAAAACACCCCGTGGGTGAATGTTTTTATATATTACTTCTTTTATACAACAAAGTCAAACACAAAAAAGCCTGAAACAAGTACAGGCTTTTTTAAACAAAAACTACTTTCAGAAACATCCTGGTGGTGGAGGAGTTTTATATTCTTGGTCAAAGATATCATTAACATCTTTAGACTTTTTATTATTTAACTCCTCTTTACTGCCCGAGCAAGAAGGTGGTGAAAGTTTTGACGGCATGTTTGCCGTCAGCTTCTCTTTTTTGCTCTCCTCATCAAAATGAGGGTTGAGCTCTTGGTTGAATTTGTCCATCATTTTTAAACTTTTTTGTAGTTGATTATTTGATTTTTGAAAGAGAAACTTATTATACAACTTTCAACACCAAGCGCAAGTTTATCTTATTTCGTATGTTATATTTACATTTGAAGTTATAGTGTTTTGTCCTGCTGGCATCTCTGGAATATCTCCCATAGGTGTACTCATAGCAGCTTCTGTTTTTGTATAATACATCGGATAATTTCCGTTTTCAGAAAAAGAAGCTATGCGGACTATTTTTACTCCGAGTTGCTTTGCCAAAGTTTCCGCTTTTTCTTTTGCATCTTTTATAGCGAGCTCGCGAGCTTCATCTTGATACTTTGCATCATCATCCAAAGCATAATTCGGGCCTGAAAATTCGGCGCCAGAAGCAGAGACAGCTGCGGTTATTTTGCCTGCGTCTTCCGTCTTGCGCACTTTTACTTCCAAGTTTTCATATGCTTCGTAGCCTATTATCTCTTGTTTTTGTTCTGGGCAAGGATATGTCAAACACACTACAGCTGGCCCTCTTGCATACTGTGGGTTAACACTGCTGCTTGTAGTTTTTATATCCTTGTCGTCTACACCCAAGTTGTGTATAGCAGAAAGAACAGCTTTTTCCTTAGATGCCATTTTGCCGGAAGCATCTTTCTGGTCCTTACCCTGTTCGCGGATAGTCACATACACTGTTGCAATATCTGGCACAGCTTTTACTTCTCCTTTGCCGGATACAGATATAGTATTAGCCGACGCTACGCCTGCACCGATATATTTGTTTGATTTTACTGTATTTATAAACTGCGCAACCAAAAACAAACCAAGCGCCCACAGAACAAATACCCCCGCTCCCCAAATCTTTCTATGTGACATATTTTCCATATATTTGTAAGCTAATTGTTAATATCTAAATTATACCAAAATAACGCACAAAAATACCGGTCCGTGACGGCCGGTATTTTTGTGTAAACTATTTCACTGAACATCTACCAGCTCTACATCAAAGACAAGAGCTGCATTAGCGGGGATACCAGAACCAGGCGGCGGATTTGAGCCATAAGCCATTTCTGCTGGTATTACAAGTCTGCGTTTACCGCCGATTTTCATACCTGGAATTCCATCTGTCCAACCCTTGATCACCCCATCAAGCGGGAAAGTTATTGGCTGGTCTCCAAAATCTTTTGAACTTTGAAAAACTTCGCCCGTAGCAGCGACTGCACCAGTGTAATGCACAGAAACTGTTGCTCCAGCTGCTACTTCTTTGCCTGTACCGACAACCAGATCTATTTTTTGCAAAGAATCCACTTTTGTAACTGGTGTGAAATTCTCTAACAATCTTTTTTCTGTATTTGTGTTCATATTTGTATTTGTATTATCTGATGTATTTAATGAGGTATTTGTGGTATTTGTACCACCATCATATGTGTTCATCTGACTTGTATCTATATTATTCGTCGTAGCACTTCTCTCTGGTGCATGACGAAAGGCAAAGTATCCAACAACGGCAACTACAATTATCACAAGAACTGATTTAAATAAATTCATATTTTTAATAAATAACTTATAAATAATACGATTAAGTATACACTAGTAGCTAGTTTAGCAGAAATCGCCATATTTCTCCAAATACGCTATACTTCCTGACATGAAGCTCTCATTTGGATTCTTGGCTATATTACTGACATTCTTGGCAATAATAGCAGGTTCATCGCTGCTTGTGCTTCGCACGCTTGGTGCTTTTGGGCTTGTAGGCAGCCCTGCAGCAGCGCGCACTTTAGTCTGGTTCTTCTCTGCCACCCCTATTGTACTTATACTATGCATGACACTTTACAACAAAATAAATTCCCCGGCCCTTTCATTTTTCTATCACATCGGCATTATATGGCTGCCTATATTACTTTATCTATTCCTTGGCAGCATCCTGCTATGGATAACATATTTCATCTCAAAAAGTTTCGGCGTGCACTTACCAATGACACTGCTTGCAAGCATTGTGGTATTTGTATCACTAGCAGCCACAGCCTATGGCATCTGGAACGCAACAAGGATAAGGATAGTAACCCAGACAGTAGAATCCGCAGCACTTTCTGCCGACTGGAGAGACAAAAATATAGTTTTGGTTTCTGATACACACCTTGGCATAGTCCGCAACAAGCATTTTATGAAAAAAGTGGTGAAAAAAATAAACTCTGTAAACCCAGACATAGTGCTTTTTGCTGGAGACATTATAGATGGACCAAAGTTTAATTATGCAAAAGGTTTGGAACAGCTTTCCGAACTGCGAGCTACTTTTGGCGTTTTCTATACTCCAGGAAACCACGAAGCGTATAATAGCGAACCGGAAAAGTTTTACCCCATTATAGAGAAATACACCATAATGCTTCGTGATAGAAAAGTGGACATAAACAATACGCAAATCATCGGGCTTGATTTCAAAAACGAGACGGCAGACACCACAGCAACACGACTTAGCACTGCAGGCTACAATGCCAATAAGCCAAGTATTGTAATAATGCACGACCCCAAAAACATAAAGGCGCTGCAAAATGCCGGTGTGTCTCTGGCTGTTTCTGGACACACACACTGTGGCCAATTCTTCCCTATAAATCTCATTGTAAAAAGTATTTACAAGAAGTATACATACGGCGTAAATCAAGTGGGAAATACAGCATCTGTAACAACTTGCGGAGTTGGCACAGCCATGAGCCCGCTTCGTCTCGGCACGAACCCTGAGATTGTGATTATAAAAGTAAAATAGCTATCTGCTCCACCTGGCGAAAATCCCAGCCGGCAACACACGACCACCGGAAGTTTCTTTTATTACGAGTTCGCCGTGCTCAACAGTACCATCATATTTCTCTACCAAAGGCAAAAGCACGTTGCCGTATGCCACAGCAGAGTAACCAGCAGAATATCCATTCACCAAGAAAAATAGAGGCTTGTCTGAAAGCAGCTTCAGACATTCATCTACAAGAATAGAAAAATCTTTTTCTATATTCCACTCTTGCCCTGTAGGCCCGCGACCAAAAGCGGGCGGATCCATAACTATAGCATCATAAGTATTGCCGCGCCTGACTTCCCTGCGGACAAATGACAGAACATCGTCCACTATCCATCGGAGCGGACTACCAGTAAGACCTGAAATTTCAGCATTCTCCTTTGCCCAAGATACTGCAACTTTTGAGGCATCTACATGTGTAACCTCTGCACCAGCTCTGGCACACACCAAGCTTGCCCCGCCAGTATAAGCAAATAAATTTAAGACTTTTATTTTCTTAGCATTCTCAATATCATTCTTAATTTTTAATTCATAATTTTTAATTGCTTCCTCCATCCATTCCCATTGCTTGCTTTGTTCTGGGAAAATACCAACATGCTTGAACACTGTCGGCTTTAGCACAAAAGTCAGCCTATTCATTTCTAACTTCCAGTCTGCCGGCAAATTTTTCGCCTTCCATGAACCATTTTTCCCTTTCCTTACATAAACAGCATCTGCATCTTTCCACGCACTTTCATTCACCACGTGCCATATGGCTTCCGGATCCGGACGAGAAACTAGAAAATTACCAAAACGCTCTAGTTTTGCGCCACCTCCTGAGTCCACTAGTTCATAATCTTTTGTTTTTGTCAGCACAAGAATCAAGGACTTCATACAACGATACTACTACAGCTGTGTCTTAAATGCTAGACTTCAAATTTTTCTTTCAATATACCATTGCTTATAACTACACCTTCTTTCTTCATCGCCATGGTGTAAGAGCCGTCTTGATTTTTGGTTTCTATTGTTACATTGTACGTACCGTTTGAAGCAAGTGCGTAGTACTTTCCAAGGATGTTTGTAACTTTATGCAAAACTTCAACGCCGGTCTTTGCAGATATGATACGCAAAATCGCAAACGGTACTGGTATATCTGTGCCTTTTCGCACCACAACTCCAGCAGATCTTTGTCGGAAGCCAACTTCTTTGACTACCAGCATCAGAATATAAAGCGCAAAGATTATTATGTTGTATTTTGTAGGCGCAGTCACAAGCGCAACAGTAGCCACAGTCAAACCTATGGAAAACGCAACGTCTGAAATCCTAGCCCAAACTCTGTCTCTCTTGGAATAGAAACGCATCAGCGTACGCTCCTGCTTTGCGAATTCATTCCAGTCAAAAGTATCCGGGTCCATTGGTATGTTTTTGGTTATAACTTCTCCAGCCTTTTTCACTTCAAAAATGTATCCAAAATAAAGATCAAGATACAGCTCGTCCCTTGTCTTACCTATCAACTTTGCCGATGGAAATGAATAGTGTGTTTTCTGTGGTATCATGCGATACTTTCCAGGCTCTACTAGAAAGCCATACCTGCCGTCTATATCTGTAATACAGTTTGCAACTTCCTTGCCTTCGTTGTCTTGCAAGGAAACATACACAGGGTCAAGCGGCTGTTTGGTGACAGAGTCATATACTCTACCCCATGGCCTATTACGCTTTTTCAAACCAAAAGCAACTAAAAGTAAAGACCAAAGTCTCGCAGGCAACAAAAACAATTCAGAGAAAGATATAGGGTTTGCAAAAAGTACAGGTAAAAGTGTAAATAAAGTGCCGGCAATTATACCAACTATGCCGATAGACTTGGATATAACATCCCCCGTTGGCATTGCCATATATCCGCGCACCTGATGTAGGGTATCTCCCAAAACTCCTGCGGTGTAATCGTAACTATCCATGACATTACAAACCACTTGGTTGAAAATGTTACCGGGGCATTCATCTACAAAAGAAGAATCTGCGCCGGACGAACTGCCAAGATTGCCACTGGTATCTACACCAGCATCTGCAGTTGTACTTGAACTAGTACCCCCGCTTGTGTCAGAGTCTCCTATATCGCCGGTGCCACCACCCATACCAACTTCATAAGTATCTCCGCTTACAGAGCTAGAGTTGCCAGTTACATTCCCACTGGCACTACTGCTTCCGTTGTTTCCGCTGGAAGAGGATCCTCCTGTTGCAGATGACGCAGTTCCGCTTCCTCCGGTTGTCGTGCCTGTTGTCCCGCTTGCAGTTGTGCTACCAGAAACACCAGTGCCAGATGTGGTAGATGATGGAGGTAAAACTACGCCAGTAGAACCGCTGCCACTTGTCGATGTCCCAGTCGAACCGCCTCCGGGCGCTGGTGCAACATTTACAGTCACCTCAAACGGTGCCGATGGTATGTAGTTGTTTGTGTCTATATTGTCTTGTGCGCGAATCTTGAAAGTATATGTACCGGCAGTAGTTGGAGTACCAGAAATACTTGAGCTAAAAGTTATTCCATCTGGGGGTGCACCTGTGCCACTCACAAGTCCAAAGGTCACATCTCCTTGCGCATTTGTAGTTGCTGGTGTAGTAGAAAATGGCTGTCCAACTTCTGCTGAGTATGTAGTTGGAGTTACTGGGTTTATTTGTATTAGGTTGAAGTATAGAACGCGATTATTGCCAAGATCACTCACATAAAGCCTCTGATTAAGATCGTCAAAACCTGTATTATAAACTACTGCAGTTTGATACTGATTTGGGCCTCCATCAGATGCAAATTGCCCAACTTCCTGAGCTCCAACTTCCATATCGGAGATGTTATATGCATATACACCATAAAAGCCACGTGAGATAAATAAAGTGGTGCTAGTCCCGTCCAAAGTTATCCCGTTTAAGTCAATGAGTGTTCCTGCTGTCGTAAAGTCCGGTGCTCCAATAACATACGACGCATCTTCGCCGTTGTGTATATCTGAAACATCGAAAACAAGCACTCGGCTATTTGTGCTATCGCCAACATAAAGCCGGTTGTTATTTGAATCGTATTCCAATGAACCAACGTTCCCAAAACCTGATGCGGTTGGTGTATCTGATATACCAGGTATCTCATAATCTCCAGATGTTAAACTACTTTGACCCAAAACATAGTCAGCATCTTTAGTCTCGTACCAATTCAGTCCACCACTAAGATCATAGACAAGTATTCTAACAAAAGAATGACCGTTCTCATTTACATTGCTGTCTGCAACAAAGAGTCTTTTATGAACAGAGTCATAAGCTATAGCTGAAGGAATATCTATTTCACTGGCATTAACACTTGTAGGTTCTCCTTCAGAATATAAATCTGGTTTACCTAACACATTTTTAAAAGAAAGACCTCCATTTGACAGAACAGATGTATCCCAAACCCCGACACGATTATGACCCACATCAGCCACAAACAATCTATCATCAACGGTATCATAAGCAATAAGACCTTGCGAAGATAATTGGAAATGGTTGACAGTGTGATCATTGGCACTAAAACTTGCTTGACCCAAAGCAACATCAGCTACATTGTCTAGAAGATTATTATAGCTATCTAAGTTGAATACATGTATTGAACTACTAGCATGATCACTTACAAATAGCCTGTGGTGAACTGTATCAACAGCAATATCATATGGCTGGTACAATCCAACTTCATTTGGATCTGCTGCGCCACTGTATTGGTCACTTTGTGTATATATGGGTGTTGTTGTATCCCATTCATAACTTACAGACACATCAGTCTGCCCCAAAACCCCTGTTGGCTGAGGATACAAACTATAACCATTCGAATAACTATCAAGTGACTCAAACTGCGTAACACGATTGCGGCCAGTGTCAGCGATAAAGACAGTGCCGTCTGGAGATCCAGCTACACCGATAGCATCCCCGGCAAGCAAATAATTATCCCCTGTGTAGTACCAAAGATCTGATCCATAAAACGGCGGATAAATATTTGGCCCACTGCACACATCACTACAATCGCCTGATAGATTTTGCATGTAGTCAACCACAGTCCCTTTTATATGATAAACTAGAACCCCCGAACCTATGGATACATAAAGATTTCCAGTATCATTTTTGGAGTCATAAGATATATTTTGGAGTGCCCCCAGGCCTACTATGTCAGTATTAAGATTTCCGTAACTACCAGCTCCTGGAGTGTATAAGTCTGGCGCGCCAAGTACATTTGATGCGTCCATGTAGTCTGTAATAGACCCAACTCCGGCTGAAAAATCAAAGTACAATACTCTATTGTAAAGCCAGTCCGCAACAAAAAGACCATGCCCGGGTACAGCAGCAAGACCGCCTGGACAAAAATTGTGGCCATCTGGAGACATCTGGTATGAACAATCTTCCATTGCATTTGCAGACTCTCCGTCCGCTTCAAGGTAGTGTACCGGCTGTTGACCGTTAGTGATACCTGCCAATCCACCAGATATATCAAAAACTTGAACTTCAGCAGAGTGGTAATTTATATAGTCTTCAACACCCACAGAAGCATAAAGGAGGCCAAAGCTTGGATCTACGGACAGAGATAAAAAAGAAGACATGTTCCATCCTGAGAAAGTCGTATCATCCAAACTTGTAACAAAATTACCTATTGCCTTTGACGCAGCTTGACCATTTGTAATAGACGAAACATCAAAAACCAAAATCCTCTTTTTGTAGTAATCCGTACTATCAGCAACAAAAAGTAAATCATTGGCTGGGTTATAAGCAATTGGTATTTTGTGATATGCTGATCCATATCCAAAAGAATTTTCCGGGTGACTCGCGCGGGTCCAAGACGTTGTAGTAAAATCTGGTTGTCCGAGAACAAAATCTGCCTGGTAGTCGTTTATATGATTGTCAGTATCCAAATTAAAAACAAGTATCCTGTTATTCACGGTATCAGAAACGAAAAGTCTATGATGTACGACATCGAGAGCCAAATCGCCAGGATTGTTGAAGCCGTAATCATTTGGACCCGCTTCACCATCGTCTGCATCTGTAGTTGCATATGTACTTGTATGCGGTCCATATACTGGGATTAAACCAAACTGCCCCAACAAACCAGACGCCATATAGTTCACTGCCGCACGAGAACTTGCGATCATAGAAAAACCCAGCACGAACACCACTGCCATGGCAATTGCATGGAGCATATGTTTGTGAGCTCTTTTTTCCCTATCCCAAAGCATAAGTACTTCTTCATTGTATCAAGAAAAGAGCGGTATTCCTTGTGGAATACCGCTCTTTTCAAACTTTAGATTTTTACATGCTTAAGCAAAGACTAGAAGAACGGTGCAAGCATCATAATGATAGCGCCAAGGATAGCTACATTCTTTGCAAACTGTATCTTGTTATTCATCTTCACCATAGGATCTGTATCCTTCCAGAAAGCGTGCATAGCAGGGGTAACAAATATAAAGAACACCACAAGACAGAGAAGCGCAATCTTTACAGCAAAGCCAGTAATTATGCCAACCCCACCAAGAAGCAGTAATATACCAGAGACTACTACAGCAAGCTTTGGCATTGGCACACCCTTGCTAGCCGCAAAGCCTGCCATACCCTTTGTGCCAAAGAAATGACCCAAAGAGCTGTAAATAAAGTAACCTCCGAAAATTATTCGCCCGATAATAAAAATTGTAGTCATAACAAATTAAAATAAACTGGTAATAGGT
Organism: Minisyncoccia bacterium; assembly: GCA_039809265.1. Taxonomy (GTDB): domain Bacteria; phylum Patescibacteriota; class Minisyncoccia; order Phycocordibacterales; family UBA9973; genus JBDHUR01. The sequence goes on along the minus strand of JBDHUR010000004.1, from coordinate 24,409 downwards.
GCATTATAACAAAAACTTTGAGAGAAATCTAACGCAAGAATTGTGGGGCAGAGCCAGAATGACCTTCTAACTATACTTCTTGATGAGGGGTATATGCAAATTTTTCGAGAAAAACTAAGGCTTATTGCCTACCCGAGCACCTTCAGTGCTAATAAAAGCAAAAGCATCATACTCACTCTGGTTTAAAATACTGGCTGATTTTCCCAAAACTTACCGCCATAATCTTGGCAGCAAGATTGACTGTTATTTTTTGGAACTACTAGAAAATGTTTTTGTTTCGCTGTATATGTCGGGAGATCAAAAGATCAATCGAATCACTATTTCTATATCAAAGCTCGATGGCGTGAAATTTTTTTTGCAATTGTCATGGGAAAACAAATGCCTTCCGATCCAAGCATGTTTCCATCAAGGACCGTGCTGTATTTTATTCGGGACATGAAAGTCCGCAAGCGCACCGCACCAACTGAAAAGTTTTTTGTTTCAAAATGACCCCCACTCTTTTGCAAGCCGTGACCGGCAAAATTCTCGATGATGATTTTGAGCAATCGTGACCCGAAAGCTGTGACCGTCGGATACCGCACCACTGCATATCCATTATACGGATTTTATATAAAAAATCCCTCTGGCTCGATTAAGAGTCAAAGGGATTAAGAAAATAAGTTTCAGAACAAAAGGTTCTAAGCCGAAAAGTTTCAAGAGCGTTGCGGAACTACCACACGAGGGGAGTACTCGGCATCCCAAACGTAGTCGAGCTCGAACCGGTACACGCAGACGTACAAGCCGCCAGAGGACACGAGCACGTAGGCAACGAAGAATTGCTCATCAACCTTGAACAGGAAGAAGGTCGCATATCCGTCTTTGCGTAACCAGTCTTTGTGAACCTCACAAAACAGTTTTATCTGGTGCTGTGTCAGACACAGCTTGTCCAGATCGGTCCCGAGGGAGCCGAACATTTGTGCAAACGTTGCATCCTTCACCAACTCGCGAACCTGCACAGAGGTTTTCTGTGTGGAGTTCCCGGGTTTGTTGGTGTCCCAGTTTTTGAAGTCGCTATCAATTCCTGATTTAAAGGTTTCTTTGGCGGTTGCAATAGTTTTAGTGCCGTCACAGGTTTCGATAAAGATCTCCTGCGCTTCAGAGATGCATTTGAGGATGGCAGCCTTTTCAGGTTGCTTACCCATCAACTGCTGACGCTGTTCGTAGGAAAGGTTGTTAAACCATTTCACCTGTTCGTACGTAATGTTGCCGTTGCGAAGTTTTTGCAACTGGTCAATTTGCAGTCCAGCGAAATCTTGCGCCGTGTTCTGCTCGAGAGTTTTTGTTCTCATCTTTTTCCTTTTTATTTTTGAAAGAGCCTCTACTCGTTATACCGAAGACAGCAAGAGGTTTACTGTATTCTGTACTATATTGTATCACTTTACAGTCTATTTGTCAATCTACAGCAATAAGTCCTTATTCCATATGGATTAATCGCTGTTTAGGGCGTAATTTGCCGGATTCTACCCTGTGTGCGATCTTCGGGACCATTTCGGGGGTTCATCCGCCTTCGGGATTTCAATGGGCTCGTTCAAGCGGTATGCAAAAAGCAAAAGATTGCGGACAATGCCGACCAAATTACCTGACTCAGTTATATTAAATCCCGAAAAGGGGGCTTATCGGGAATCGAACCCGAATCGAGGGTTCCACAAACCCCAGTGTTAACCGTTACACCATAAGCCCCGTCAAATGCCGCTTGGCAATGTGTCAACATACTAGCAGATAAAACGCCTAAAATCCAGCCTATTGCTTTTAGATTTTACCAAATGTTACTGCACAACTATCGGCACAGATGTCATTGAGCTAAGAGTTCCAGCCAAGTTTTGCACCTGCAAGCCGATGTTGTATGTTCCTGGAGCCATAGAGCTAGAAACTGTAATATCTGGTAGCTGTGCCGTGTCTGCATTTTCTGGAGCAAGGTTCTGCATAGTGTAAGTCAGCTGACTGGCGTTCATACCTGATGGCAATACCATAGTCACAAGCATGTCTGCCGGCGCACAGCCAGTATAGTCGTCATTCCAAACTGTTGGGAAAAGCGCAAACGTTGACCCTGGGCCGACATTTAGCCCGTATGTGTCTGGGTAAAGGAACATTGGGTTCTCGTGCACACAAGCCACTGAAGCTATGTCCACGCTAAATGTTATGGCGTTTTTTGTCTTGGAAGTTATAGGGCCAATACTTATGCCAGTACGAGGATCAGTAAAAACAGATGAGCCGTTTAGCGTAGAAGTCTTTATATCATTAGTCCAAGTATCAGAAGTTGGACGTGCGTCCAACATACGTGTCTGGTTGTATGGTGGTGTCATGGCGTCGCTATACGCACGAGTTATGACAATCCCGTCTTGGTTTGAGGAAACAGCGCCATTGGCAAGCAGCCTATCAAAACCTATCGGCTGCCGCCACTCCACATAGTACGACGCAGTAGAACTGCCCGCCATTACGATTTTCACAGCTTTTTTGCCTACAGATGTTTCGTATGGAGCCAGTGTATAGCTACCGCTTGAAGTTGCCGTAGTCATGTTTGAAGAGTCCAACCAGCCAAGCATTTCTTTATAAAAAGGATTTGTATGAAAGCCATATCCCCTTTCATCTCCCATTATGTCAAACGGATTGCCGTACTCTACATGCGAGCATATAGCACTTTGCCCCATAGCGTGAGAGTCCAGAGTTATTGCGCCGCAATCGTAGCCGTTTGCATGCCAAAGTCCAAGCCCGTGCCCCACCTCGTGTGCCACCATAGAATCCAAGTTACTCCAAGCAAACGGCGGAGGAGTAAATGTCCAAAGAGAATTTTGTAGGGACATTTGCCCAGAGGAATTTACCCAAGATGTAGAGAGGTTGTACATCTGGTTGTTCACAAGCATTGGCGAAGATCCAACATAGGCGAAACCTTTGGCATAGCCGCCCGAGCAATTTGTTACTACCAGCACATGGTCATAATTCGCAAGATTTATAGAGCTAGATGCAACAAATCCATCTAAGTCCCCGTCCCAGCCCAAAGTCGGATTGTCACAAGAGCCTGTCGGCCGCGGCACGGTGTACCAGCCGTACACATCGCCAGAGAAAGATATTTTTCCATATGATTGTTCTTTGTAGAAACTCGCAAATGGTCCGGTAAATATTTTTGCCTTCGCATCAGCAGGAGTAAAAGGCACATTCGTAGCATCGTTGTAGTTGGCAAGCAGTACAAGCAGCCGATGGTTGGCAGAAGGAGCAATAGTTGGCGGATTGGCAGGTGCGGCTCCGCGCGAAGCCTGTCCACCCACAGAGACTTCACCTATGATATTTCTATCCAGCAGTAGCCCGCGCACAGACACTTGTGTGCCAGTTTGCACACCGACAGGCTTTGTCGGATAGAAAGCATATCTTTCCTTTTGGCTGACTATCTGGTATTCAAAATCCGCGTCCATGTCATGATCTTGATCCAAGAAATTTTCTTTATGGAAAGCCACAAGTGTACCTGTAATAGTCTTTTGCTGTTCATACATACTCTCCAGTCCAGACGGGAGCAGAGACCTCGTCAGAAGTGGCAATGCATATGCTCCGACAAGTTTTGGATTTGTTGCAAGCATAGCCAGCAATACTTTTTTGCGTTCTGTTAACACATTTACAATGTTTTGCTGCGATACTTTTTTTACTTCGTCTGTTGCAAAAACTGATTTTGATTTATAGTTTATGCCATTCAAAAGAAGATTTCTGTTCATCTCATACATATATTTAGGCGCTTCTGCTTCTTTTTTAGGACTAGAAAGCACGGCAGCTGTCGCGGCTGCAGAGATTTGGGTGCTGTCTACACGGTAGAGTTTAGCAAACGTATCATCTGCTGAAACACGAGACGACAGCCAAAACGCTACAACAAATACTGCCAAGGCAAACGAGCTGAAAGCTATAGTTTTTTTGCTCATATACATATTATATGTGTATACAAATATATGGGAAGCGTCTTGTGTGAATTACTTCCTTTTGCCCGACTTCCATTCGTCAATATTCTTCTGGTGGCCAGATAGCAAAACTTTTGGCACCCTATACTTTTTTATATTACCGCTTTTTTTGTCTTTCCATTCCAGGACTTCCGGCCTAGTGTAAAATTCTCCGGAAGATACACGTTCTTCTTCTAAAGATTCATATTTCCCCAGCACGCCTGATACCTGCCGGGCAATACTGTCCACCAAGACCATAGCCGGTAATTCTCCACCAGTTAAAACATAGTCTCCGATGGACATTTCTTCTGCTTTCAAAATCTTTTTCACTCTGGCGTCTATGCCCTCATATCTGCCTGAAATCAGCACAATGTCTGTATATTTCTTTACAGAACTTTTTGCATACTCTGTGGTGAATTTCTTTCCAGATGGAGAGAAAAGAATTATTTTCGCAATACCGCGCCTCCTCAAAATATTGGCCAGTGCCTTCTCTACAGCTTTCAAAACCGGCTCGGCACGAATCACCATTCCAGGCCCGCCGCCATAAGGCCTGTCATCCACTATCTGGCTTACATTCCCGTCTGGCCAGACTTTCTTATATTTGCCAGTCACAAAAAGTCTAGGATTATAAAACTTCACAGAAATCTTTTTTTCTTTTATCGCCCGCGCCAAAATACTCTCGCTTAAATATGAGTCAAACATCTCTGGAAATAAAGTTACGATATGAAAATTCATAAATTTTTATCACTGCCCCGAGCGCATCATTTTCAAGAAAACATCTTGCGGAATATTCACGTTGCCGCGGCCACGCTCTTTCATACGCTCTTTTCCCTTTTTCTGCTTTTCCAAAAGTTTCTTTTTGCGGGAAACATCTCCGCCGCCAACAACTTTTGATCCGTGCATCAACACGTCTTTCCTATAAGCAGAAAGTGTACGCGAAGATAAAATCCTTCCCAAAGCAAAACCCTGGATTTTGGTAGCAAATTGCTGTCTGGGCAAGATGCTATGAAGTTTCTCTACTGCTTGTTCAGCTTCTTCATAAGCCTTCCTTTTTGAGACAACTCTAGTGAAAGCAGGCACAACTTCGTCTGCTACAAGTATATCAAGCCTTGTCACATCTGCCTTGCGCAGCTCGCCGATTTTGTAAGATATAGAAGCAAAGCCTGAAGTAGAGCTTTTCAGCTCGTCAAAAAAGTTTCGCATCATCTCACGCAGCGGCATCTTTATCTCCATCTCTGTTCTGTCATCTCCAAAGTTGTCTGTCTTGCCGACTTCCGCTTCGTGGTCAAAAAGCAGCTGCATCACATTGCCGAGGTATGCTGTCGGAGTAATCAGTGTGATATTTACCCACGGCTCGTCTATGGACACTATCTCGCCGTCGTTTGGAAAAAGATGCGGAGAATATATATTTTCTTTCTTGCCGTTTTTCAAAGTTACATAGTAAGTTATAGAAGGCGTGGTCAAAACCAGCTCTAGATTGAATTCCCGTTTTAGCCGCTCTGTTATTATCTCAAGGTGAAGCATACCAAGGAAACCGCACCTGTATCCGCGCCCAAGCGCGCCAGAAGATTCTTCTTCAAAAGAAAAAGCGGAATCAGAAAGCTTCAAACGCCCAAGCGCCATACGAAGCTGATTGAAGTCATCTTGGGACTCTGGATAAACAGATGCCCAGACGACAGGCTGCGGATTCAAATACCCAGGAAATGCCGGCAGAGGATTTTTGAGCAGAGTGATAGTGTCTCCCACCGAAGCAATACCAGGCTTTTTTATGCCTGTCACAATGTAGCCTATACTTCCAGCCGACAAAGTTTCGCGTGGATATTCTTCCGGCGAAAAAGTACCAACCTCTAGGGAAATAAATTTTTCATCTGCGACTTTAAAAAGCATATTCTCCCCTTTTTTTGCAGAGCCGTCTAGTACGCGAACATAGACTATAACACCTTTGTGGTCGGAATATTTAAAGTCAAAAACGAGCGAGCGCAAGTCGGAAGCACCGGCGAACTCTGTAGTAGGTGATGGGATGCGTTCTACAACTTCGTGCAAAAGTTCTGCAACGCCTTGACCTGTTTTCCCAGAGACTTCCAAAATATCGTCCAAGTCGCAGTCCAGAAGCTTTGCAACTTCAAACTTCACTTCTTCCACTCGGGCAAGAGGCGAATCAACCTTTGAAAGGACGGGGATGATCTTGAGCCCAGACTCTCTTGCCATACCAAGAGTTGTCAGTGTCTGTGCCTGCACTCCCTGCGTAGAGTCCACAAGCAAAATAGAACCCTCCACTGCTTTGAGTGCTCTAGAAACCTCGTAAGAAAAATCTATGTGTCCAGGAGTATCTATGAGATTAAGCTCAAAACTTTCCCCATTATGGGGAAATTCCATCCGAACCGGCTGCATCTTTATCGTAATACCCCGCTCGCGCTCAAGCTCCATGGAGTCTAATACCTGGTCTTTCATTTTGCGCTTTTCTATAGTATTTGTAACTTCCAGCATCCTGTCCGCCAAAGTACTTTTGCCGTGGTCTATATGAGCGATAATGCTGAAATTCCTTATATGCTTCAAATTCATAAGTTACCACATCCTACCACAAAATACAGATTTTACAGAGTTCTATGGAGCAGGAATTAAAGCTCCTTCTGATCCGGTACGATGACTTTTTCTCTCCAGAATTTATGCTTAAATGCTTTTTTGACTTCTTCAAATTCTGGATTTTTCAAAAGCCAAAGGACAAAGATACCGGCAAAGATGCCAACAATCCCCGCAAAAAATCCTTGCCCGAGTATACCCCAAAAGGTATTTATATTGAAAATGTTGTCAAATATATCCAGGAATTTGTATGCGACAAATCCCATGAAAAATGCTCCTGCAAAAACTTGGAAAAATGTTCTGGCCAACGAGTTTGTATGCTCTCGCAAGAAATCTTTTTTGAATAAAAACCAAAGACCAAAAAAGTTTAGTATAGTGCCCAGCGAATACCCCAGAGGGAGCATGAGCAGCTCTGTCCCAGGGACGTCTTCTACTCGGAAAAGCGATTCTATAAAAAATCGGAAACCTTCCCATTGCCTGAATAGATGCAAAAAAAGAAAGGCAAAAGCTATCTCAAGTGCGGTAAAGACTAAGTTTACCACCAGAGGTCTCCGCGTCTTGCCTGCTGCATAATAGCCGCGCACAAAAAGTACTATCAAACTCTGCGCAAGCACTGATAAAGAAAAGAGCGCTAATGAAGCTGCTGTAAGCTTGGTGTCGTTCCAAGAAAACTGTCCAGAGCCGAGTATCACACGCACTATCTGCGCACGAAGAACTATAAACAAGAATATGATCGGCAATGACCAAAAGATTATCTGTCTTGAAGCACTTATTATCTGCTTTTTAAAATTTTCTATTTGCCCAGACGAAAATGCATGCGCCAGCATCGGAAAAGCTGCTACAGAATACGAAACACCTATGATGGAGATCGGCACAGCTTGCAGGTTGTAAGAGAAATTGAAAAGAGAAATAGAACCTTCGCGGATAGTAGAGGCGATAGAAACTATGGCAGCAATAGCAAAACTATTCAAAGAAAGCGCCAGTGTGCGAGGCAAAGATAAAAGGAAAACCTTTTTTATATGGGCAAAATTTATGCGCTTGGTAATAATCGGCACAAAGTGGTTACGCAAAAGCACAGGTATTTGCAAAGACATGTGTAAAAGAGCGCCCAGAGCCACACCATATGCCAAGCCGAACTTGCCAAACTTTGGATACAAGAAAATGATACCGAATATTATGCCAAGGTTATAGAAAACTGGCGCCAAAGCATACACCAAATATCGCTTGTATATCTGCGTAACAGTACCGAAGAGATTTGACATACCGAGAAATATCGGGGACAAAAGCATGATGCGGCTCATAGTCACCAAGTCTTTCATTTCAGAAACTCCAAACCCAGGCGCCACCAAGTGCGCCAGCTTTGGCATAAAAATAAAAACAAGAAGCGCGACTAGTGTGATAAAAAAAGCAAATGAAGTAAAGACTTCGTTGAAAAAGTGCCTCGCATGCCCGCCGCCTTCTCCGCTGTCGTCCTTGTTCAGCTTTTCTATAAAAAATGGAATAAGAACAGTTATGGAAACCAGTGAGGCGACTGAGTTGAATATAAGGTCTGGAATACGAAAACCTGCGTAATAAATATCCAGCGTTGAAGATGGTCCGACAAAGTGCGCCAGAGATCTGTCGCGGAAAAGACCGAGTATCTGTGAAAATAAAGCAAAAGCGCCCAGAAGAAAGGCGGCCTCATTTATGCCGCCAAACTCCTTATTGAGAATTGAAAAGAAACGCCTTATCATGCAGGTATATTATAACGCAATTTATGAGGCAACAATGTTAACAAGTCTGCCCTTCACATACACCACCCGCTTCACCACTTTACCCTCTGTCCACTTCTTTACCATTTCATGCTCCATAGCCTTTGATTTGATCTCATCTTCAGAAGCATCTGCCGAGAATACAATCTCTGCGCGCACCCTGCCATTGACCTGAACGGCAACATTTATATTTTCTTCTACAATTTTCGTCTCGTTATATTCCGGCCAACTTGTAAGATGAATGCTATCTACCTGCTCCCCACTTGTCGAAAGGCCGCTCAGTTCATGCCACAATTCTTCTGTAATATGCGGCGCAAACGGCGCGAGAAGTTTTAAAAGTATTTTGTACGAACCAAGCACGATTTTTTCTTCTTTCTCAAGCGCGTTCAAAAGTATCATCATTTTTGAAATTGCAGTGTTGAATTTGAATTGCTCAATATCTTCTCCAACCCCTTTGATTGTTTTATGCACGAGCGGATCTGTCTTGCACACTTTTTTCTCAGGATCAATTTTTTCTTTCAATTTCCATACACGCTCCAAAAATCTGCGTACACCGACTACGCCATTCGGATCCCATGGATAATTCCCGCCTTCATACGGCCCCATAAATGCCAAATAGAGGCGTACTGTATCAGCGCCGAGCTGAGCTACAATTGCATCAGGATCAACCACGTTTCCTTTTGACTTTGACATCTTGTTTCCATCAGGGCCAAGAATAATTCCGTGATTTATGCGTTTTGTATAAGGTTCGTTTTGAGTTACCAAACCAAGATCAAGCAGCACCTTATTCCAAAATCGTGAATATAGCAAGTGCATCGTTGTATGTTCTGCTCCACCAATATAAAAATCAACTGGCATCCACGCGTTTATTTTTTCCGTTGCTGCAAAGACTTCACTGTTTTTGTTATCCAAATAGCGATAGAAGTACCACGACGAATCTACGAATGTATCCATCGTCTCAACTTCCGGTGTCCAACCTTTGCCAAAGATTTTTTCGGTGCGCTCAAAAAGCTCGCGGCTGCGGGCAAGCGGCGCTGTGCCATCGGGCGTGTGGTCTACATCGGTCGGTAAGAGCCACGGAAAATGTTCGTCAGGCACTGGATGCGCAGTACCTTCTGGATCATAGACAATAGGTATGGGACAGCCCCAGTATCGCTGCCGCGAAATTCCCCAATCGCGCAATCGATAGGCTTTGACCAATTTTCCACCGACGAATTCGGTGATTTTGACGCGTGCTTCTTCGGAAGATAATCCATCAAACCGACTCGAATTAACAAGAATACCTTCTCTTACATCTGCTTTATATAAATTACTTGTATATTTTTTCCAAGCATTCAATGTATTTTCAGATAATCCTTCAGTATTTGGAAGATATTTTTGCAATTCAATTATTTCATGTCCTTCATGCTGTTTTAATGTACTTACATCTACACCTTCAATAACAAACAAAATATCGCCTTCATCTTTATGCGTATCTAAATAATCTGCAAAATAATATGAATGTTTATTGATATCTAATTCAATTTCTTCCTTCATTTCTCTTTTAAGCGTTTCAAAAATATTCTCTCCTATTTCTACATGGCCGCCAAATCTTCCAATAAGTTTTTTACCATCTTCTTTATTCCATAATTGCAAAATGAGATCTTTATCTTTATTTACTAAAAGCGCTGTAACTCTTGTTATTGGTTCGTAATTTGAAACAACAACTGTTTTTATAGGTAAATTGTATTTTTGTGCAAACTCAAAATCTCTTTCGTCGTGTGCGGGAACAGCCATAACGGCGCCAGTGCCGTAATTTGCAAGCACATAATCCGCAATCCAGATGGGTACTGCTTCGCCGTTCGCGGGGTTGATCGCTTTGATGCCCTTGAGCTCGACACCTGTTTTTTCTTTGGACTGCTGGCGTTCAAGTTCGAGCTTGTGTTTTGTTTGTTCAATGTATGCTTCTATTTCTTTTCTGTTTTCTTCACTTTCAACTTTCGACTTTAAACTTTCAACTAATTCATGCTCCGGCGCAAGCACGACATATGTTACTCCAAAGAGCGTATCAGCACGCGTGGTAAATACTTTAATTTTTTCTTGTGTTCCGTCTATTTTAAATTCTATCTCGCTTCCCTCGCTTCGTCCGATCCAGTTGCGCTGTGCAGCTTTGATCTGCTCAGGCCAGTCGAGTGTATCGAGATCATCGATAAGTCGGTCTGCATACTTTGTAATACGGAGCATCCATTGCGGCTGCTCGCGCTGCACGACCGGCGTACCGCAGCGTTCGCAGCATCCGTCGACCACTTGCTCGTTTGCAAGAATGGTTTGATCCTTCGGACACCAGTTCACCATCGTGATAGCGCGGTATACGAGGTCATGCTTTAAAAATTGGTTAAACATCCACTGCGTCCATTTGTAGTATTCGGGATTGCACGTGATCACCTCGCGCGACCAATCGAACATCGCACCCATACTGCACAGCTGCGTGCGCATTGCTTCCATCTGGCGCTCTGTCCACTCAGCAGGATCACCACCGTTTTTGATCGCTGCATTTTCCGCAGGAAGCCCGAACGCATCAAACCCCATTGGATAAAGTACATTGTAGCCATTCATTCTCTTGAAGCGAGCATGGATATCAGGCACTGCAAACGCGTACCAATGTCCGGTATGCAGATTTCCAGACGGATAGCTAAACTCAACAAGCTGATAGAAATTTTTCTTCTCATCCGCGTTGTCCGAGATACGATATATCCCATCTTCCCGCCACTTCTCCTGCCATTTCTTCTCTATTTTTTTATGGTCGTATTTTTCCATATACTTTGCATTATTATCCTTGCATAATAACAGAAAATAAACGAAAAAGCCCGCGGAGAATCTCGCGGGCTTTTCTTTAAATTGCTTTCGCTGGTTCTGCTTTTGGATATGGGGGATAAATATCTTTATCTATAGTTCTATCATAACAAGTCCTGCCTGCTTGATGATCCCAAGACTCATTTACCCCACCGCCTGGGTATGGAGCTATAGAAGACACGGCTGCATCGCGCCCGGTTTCACTAAACATCATCGGCATCACACCTCCGCCCTTGTACTCGCTCCATCCATCCGGCATCGGCTCGGCAAATGTTGCACAAAGTTTGAAAGACAAGTCCCCTGTTTTTTCATATTCGTAGGTCGTGCCTTTTTGGAATTCCGGATCTACGGGGATACTCCAGCCGGATATTGGATTTTTCAGATCGTCCAAGCCATTTGGCAATTTTTCTTTTTGCTGCCAGAAAGAAATAACTTGCCACTGTATGCTTTGCAAATCTTGCACGCGTCTGTCATCCAGCCGGTATGCGCGCTGCTTTACAGGAGAACCCATGACAGAAAAAGCAAAAACGACTAGTGCCAAGACCAGGATACTGGACTTCACTGCCATATACGGACCGATTTTGAAGCCATATATCTTGCTCTTGCCGCGAAGTTCATATATGTAGTAAACACCGACTACAAGCGCCACCACAAGTGTCGCTGCTACCTTCAGTGTGAAGCGCGTAGTTATCTCTCCGGAAACAAAGTATCGTACCAGCGTCACCAAGTCTATGGCAACCACAAGTCCAGACAAAAAGATAACCAGGTAAAGCATCCACTTTTTTATAGTCTCATCTGCCCTGCCTAACTCGGCGCGGATGCTCTTTGTCCAAAAGTATGAGAGCACCAGAAATAGCGGGAAGATTATGATAAGTGTCGCCAAAGCACTGCGCATGCTTGCATAGTCGTATGTGTTGTATCCGTACTGGTACACTGCATTCAAAGCATCTGGGAATTTCTTATCCAGCGTCTCAAATACCAGACTAAGAAATGATGCGACAGTGGTGATAAGCGTAACAAGCACTCCCAATGAAAGGAAGAAAAACTTGGGTGTCAAAGATGGTTTATGTTGATCCATATATTTGATATTCACATGAACTGATAATACTTATATAGTATACTAAACGAACGACAAGTAAAATATATGACTCCAAAAAGAAAAATCACAACAAAACGCCCGCCTACAGATATAGAGAAACTCTCTGTAGTGCTAACTAGGTGGGTAGGCTCCACACGCTCGCTCATAGCACACACGGTGTTTTTTGTGGTCATGATGCTTCTCGCCATATCTGGTGTCGGATTTGATAAAGTATTGCTCATACTTACCACCATAGTTTCTTTGGAAGCTATCTATCTTTCCATTTTTATCCAAATGTCCGTAAACAGGCAGGCCAAGAGATTGCGCGAAGTTTCAGAAGACATTGTAGAAATACAAGAAGATGTGGAAGAAATACAAGAGGACGTGGAGGAAATCCAGGAGGACGTGGAAGGTATAGAAAAAGATATAGACGAGATACAAGAAGATGTGGAAGACATAAACGAAGACGTGGAAGATATAACTGAAGATGTTGGAACTTATGAAAAAGAAGACAAAGCTAGAGACGAAGCGCTAATGTCCCACATACATGACAAGCTTGCCGAGCTTATCCAAGAAGTGCAGATGCTGAAAGATAGCAAGAGAAAAGCTGCTACGCGAAAGACGACAAAAAAATAAGCCGCCAGAATTGTTCTGACGACTTACAATTTAAACTTTAAAAATTAGCTTACATAGCAAAGTGCTATGCGCTGTGATATGACAAGGGGGATGTTCTGCGGCAAGAGGGGCTGTAATTTCTGAGCTATACGCTGCAGAAGATTTGCGTTTTTTATATATCCAACTTCCGATATGAAGTTGCCGTCTTTATCCGCAAAGAAACCTGCATCTGCCGTTACCACCAGCATACTGCCGTCTTTGTCTACTTTGAATAAACTTATTACTGTTTGCATCATATTGTTATTTTGTTTTGAATTTCTGTTCTAGAGTGTATCATATACAAATACACTTGTCAAGCTAGCTTTTCAGAGAAAGCAGCGCTCCGCGAAGTATCCTCGGCTCCTTGCCCACCAAAGACACAACCATGGAAGGTAAGCCTTCACGCCGGCCGCCACTTATATAGAAATCAAGTTTTTTGCCAAAATAATTCTTGGCCGCTGTGGCAGTGGCGGCCGGCGGCATTCCCTGCGGGTTTGCAGACGGAGCAACCAGCGGGCCAGTTTTTGACAAGAGACCTATCAAGGCATCATCGGCTGGCAAACGAAATGCCAGCGTTTTGCCTCCTCGGTGTAAATATTCAAACTTTTTCAGAGCGCATTTCAGCACTACGCTCACCCTGCCTGGCCAAACACTTTTCAAGAATTTCTTTTGTTTCTCTGAAAGCTTCACCCCAAACTTACCCAGATCATTTATGGAAGAAATAAGGATGATAAAAGGCTTGTTTTCATCCCTCCCTTTCAGGCTATAAATCCTGCTTATAGCTTCTTCAGAGAAGGCCGAGGCCACCACTCCATAGAGGGTATCTGTGGGTAGAACCCCTGCTCCGCCGTTTTTCAGCACTTCTATAACCTTTTGCATACAAACTAAATCTACCACAAAGTGACTGTTTCCCCTTGTATTTTATAAGGTTTTAGCACTTGACTTTTTATTTATTATATGATACAATACCACTAAATATTAAAAACATAACAATGAATAAAAGCATCTTAATGTTTGCCTTGCTCGTGAATACAGATACCTCTGTGTGGCAAGCTATGAACTGATAAATTAGAAACAGCGTTATGTGCTTAAGCCCTCGCAAATAAAAACTTGTGAGGGCTTTTTGTTTTCCTATTGACAACATACCCACCATATGATAGTATGCCTACTAAACATATTTTAAAAATCTATAAAAATGAAGAAAATTTCAGCCTTTTGTCTTGCGGTGGCCATTTTCACTGCCGGCAATGCATACGCTCAACAGAAGCGCCTGCCCAACAACAAGTTTGTACTGAACCCCATCATGACAATGTCTATGGACCTTAGTAAAAGTATAGACGACCTCTTGGCATCTAAAGCCAGGGACGGGAGAACTTTTACTTTAGATGTAGATGGAACAATACATGGAATTAAATTTAGGCAAATTTATTTTCCTAAAAGTATCTCCCGATTCTCTGTTAATATCGTAGTGGTAAGATCATTGACAACAGATTATTCGATACCAGAAATCACCGAAGAAATGGCAGACATTGGCTTACGTCCAGCAACCGTGCAAGAGCTTGTGACATTTGCATTAGAGTATCCGCAGCTCTTGACTGAGCTAGAAAATGTAGCAAGTACCAGAGAACAAGAAGATATGCCAGATGAATATCCTATGGTTGTATCAGACGCTAATAGCGGCAAGCTCTGGGCTATAACAGCAATCTTTGCCAAAGAAACCACAAACCGCTACTACCTTTTCATAAGGGAGAAAGGGGATGAGAAATGATACAAACAGAAAGGAAAAGTCCGACTAATTTGGTTGGGCTTTTTTATATTCTAAACTCAATTACATCTCCATCTTTTACGACGTATTCCTTGCCTTCTGTGCGGACTTTGCCTTTGGCGCGGGCATCAGCGTAGCTGCCAGCAGAGATAAGTTCTTGCCAGTTTACAACTTCGGCACGGATGAATTTGTCGCGAAAATCCGTATGTATAGCAGTACCAGCAACAGGCGCAGTAGAATGCTTTGCTATAGTCCAAGCACGGGTTTCGTCTTCTCCTGTCGTAAAAAAAGTTTCCAAGCCCAGCAATTCATAGCTTGCCTTTATCATTTCCTCAAATCCTTTTTCAAATACAGCATCTATTACCACATATTTACCCGGAATATTCTGTACTACTTTATCTACTACATTTTCAGAAACTTCAGATGCATTTAGCGCATAAAGTATGGGCTTCATAGAAAGCAAGTTCATGCCCTTAACTATCTTTTTCTCTTCTTCATCCAGCTCTGCAGCTGTCGCAAGCCGAGAGTCTGCCAAAACTTTCTCTACTTTCGAAAGTACCGCTTCCTCGGCTATAGCAGCTTTGTCTCCGCGCTTCACATCTTTTGACAAGCTACCAAGGCGCTTGGTCACAGTTTCCAAGTCGGCAAGTATCAGCTCCAAGTTTATAACAGATATATCGTCCAATGGGTCAACTTTGTTCGCTACATGGATAATATCTCCATCTTCAAACACACGTACCACTTCTAGTATCGCATCTACCTCGCGGATATTTGATAGAAATTTATTGCCAAGCCCTTCCCCTTTTGAAGCACCCGCCACAAGACCAGCAATGTCCACAAATTCTATTACCGCCGGTATAGTTTTTTTGGATTTTGAAAATTCTGAAAGCTTGCCAACGCGCTCGTCTGGCACAGGCACAATACCCACAGACGGATCTATGGTGCAAAATGGATAGTTTTCTGCCGGCACGCCTTTTTTCGTCAAAGCATTGAACAAGGTTGACTTGCCGACATTTGGCAAACCGACAATTCCAATAGAAAGCGAGGTAGACATATACTTTACTGCCCTAGCACTTTTTGGAGTTCTTCTTTATACTTTTGAGTCACAGCCATAGTGGCGTGCATTTGGCTCATACCGCCTTTTACTTTTTCTTGAGTTTCCTTTGCAATCTTTTGGAAAAGCTCTGGGTTAGAAGAAACTGCCTTTATAATCCTGTCTTGTTCTGCCTGCGGCATACCTTTCAGCTGGCGCTTCAGCATCTGCTTCATTAAAAATTCTTTGAACATAAACGTAATTCTAAGCTATAATACGCTATATGTCAAAACAGGACGAGCTGGCACAAATACACAAGAAATGGCTGGCGGAGTGCATTTGTAAACTGAGGCAAACCGCAACTCAAGGTGTTCCAGGAGACGGCAATGCAGAGAGCGAGGTTGTGTTCATAGGAGAAGCGCCCGGCCGCGATGAAGACAAGCAAGGTGTGCCTTTCGTTGGCGCGGCCGGGCGCTTCCTTTCAGAAATGCTGGACAATATAGGAATGAAGCGCGAAGATATATACATCACAAACATAGTAAAGTACCGCCCACCAAACAATCGCGACCCATTGCCAGAGGAAATATCAGCCTGCAAAGAATGGTTGCACGAAGAACTGGCGCTCATAAAACCCAAACTTATAGTATTCCTTGGCAGACACTCTATGAACCACTATTTCCCGCTAGAAAAAATATCTCAGGTACACGGTAAATTGCTTATACGAAACACAAGTTTGGGAAGGCAGCATTTCTTGCCACTGTACCACCCTGCTGCCGCACTATACAATGGCAGCATGAAAGAAACTTTGATGGAAGACTTTGAAAAGATACCGCTTATTCTAAAAAAGATAAATTCTGGAGAAAAATAGCTATTCATCTTCCCGCCCTTCTAAAGAAAGACAAGTCACGCATGTCTCGCAATTCTTCTCTCCTTCTCTCCACACACGGAAAGCTTTTTTGACAGGTAGAATAGAAAGGAAATATCGTAAGTCTATCAGGGTTCGCACGCACCATCCGTTCTTGCCGGAGAAAACAATTTTTCCTATTTCCACTATCGCCCACTTGCCGCCGACTGGCAACGCATGCGCCACAGCCTTTGGCTTGTAAACAAAATTTTTCTTTTTGCCCTTTATGCGGGCATATATAACTTTTGCCACAAAGCGCGCATCGCGGATAGCTGTCTGGGCAAAGCCTGCAAACTTTGTGTCTGCGCCGTCTCCAACTACAAAAACATTTTTTTGCCCCAAGGCCTCTAGCTCATCTGTCACCACAACCCTGCCATTTTTTGCAGCTTGCAGCCCAAAAGCAGACGAGTAGTAATGAGAAGCGCGGACACCGGCCGTCCAGACTATGGTCTTTGAAGGTATTTTCATGTGGTCTGTCTGTATACTGCCGACATCTTCGCTCAAGACTTTTTCTCCAACATGCACATGCACGCCGAGCTCTCGCAAACGATTCTCGGCCTTTTCGCTTACATGCTCTGGCAATGCGGGCAGTACTCTGTCTGCTCCTTCCAAAAGAATTATAGATACATGCTCTTTCTTTACTTCATGCGCCTCGGCCAATTCTTTGGTATATCGGGCAAGTTCCCCAGAGAGTTCTACGCCGGAAGCTCCGCCTCCCACTACAACAATCCGCAAAGCACTTTCCATATCTTCCACTCTTGCCGCAGCATGATCTCGAAACATTTCATGCAAATGATTTTTCAGCCGTAAAGCATCGTTGATGGATTTGAAAGAAAAGGAATTTTTCTCTATACCAGGGATATTGAAATACGATGCCTCCGAGCCAAGGGCGAGTACTAGATAGTCATATTTGTATTTTGCTCCGTTTATACCGACAACCATCTTCTGCTCAAAGGAGAAAGAGACTATTTCGTCTGTCACTGTATACACATTGGTATCTTCAAATATATCTGAGAGCTGAATGCAAACTTCCAGTGGGCTTTTGCCGGCAACAGCCCTATAAAACATAGGGTAATATTCAAAGTGAGTGTTTTTAGACAACAGAGTAATAGAAGCATTCTTTAAATGCATTCGTGAAAGAGAAAGAGCAGCTTCTATGCCAGCAAAGCCTGCTCCGACTATTAGTATGCGTATGTGATCTTTGTTTTGCATTTACTATTCAACGATCGTGATATCTTCTGCATTTGACGGCACAGCACTCCTTTGCTTGCGCCTAAAGTACAAAGTAGCAATGGAAGAAATTGTAACGATTATCGCAAGGGCGAATACACTAAGTATAACAGACTTGTTGCTTGTCTTTATGTTGGTATCTCCGATACTTGCGGAAAGCGGATTGTAATCCAGATCAGCATTTAGTATTTGTGCAGTAGTAGCAGGTGCAAGAGAAGCAGAAACAGTTTGAGCAGCGAGAGAAAGAAGAGAGGTTGTTTGCATTTTTATCGCTTTCGGTGCAGGAAAAATAGAAGCAGATAAACCATCTTTTGTTTTGAGTTCTACTGGCGTGCCAGCATTTACAAGGCCAGTTATCTCGTGCGCCAAGAAAATTGTTCCGCTAGGCAGAATGATAGTGTGGAACGGCAAAGTAAAAGTTTTCCCGTCGGAAACAAGCGTCCAGTTTGTCAGGTCAAACTCTTTCGTATCTGCATTTTTCAAAGTAATATCGCCGTCTTTGTCAAAAGAAGCGACGGAGATCTTGTGGTCTTCTATCTTTATAACCAGCCTGTCAGACAGATCCGGCACAGTGCTGATCATGTACGGGTTGAAAAAGTAATCCAAACTTACAACATATTCACCTGCGGCGTAGTAAGTGTGCGAAACTTTTTCATTGGTATCTTTCGTAACACTCGCTCCATCACCGAAGTTCCATACGAACTTGCCGCGGAACATTGTCTCACCTGTAGCTTCTAAAACTTTAGGCTCAAAAGTTATCTCGGAGCGAGTAGAAGCCAGAGTCTTGCCTAAAATTTCTGCTGAGCGCTTGGTCACAGTTGGCTCTGCCTTTGTTACCGTAGCGGCAGTCGTACTTCCGCTGCTGTTTGTACTTGTACCGCCAGTTGTTCCGTTCGCATTGCCGCCTGAAGCATTTGTATCTGAAGACGTAGCATTTGTAGCACCAGGTGTCGGCGCAGCTATGACCCAACTATCACCATTTTTCTGTAAAGACTTACCTGCACCAGCACCAGAAGGATCTGCTGTATATGTAACTTGGTCTACGATAGTGTTGGTCGCATCTTTTATCGCCAAAGTCTCCCCAGGATCATTGCTCAAAGAAAAACTGGAGTCAAAGATAATCCCAGAAAAGTTTGGCCAGTCAGCACGGAATTTTGCGATGTTGTCTACAATGACTGCATAGCCACCGGCAGGCACAGAGCTTTCTGTCTCTGGGGTCAGAGAATGGTTCGTATTAGCTTCAAAGAATTTATATCCCGAAAGATTTACAGCAGCAGAGCCATTGTTGAAAATCTCTATCCACTCTCTGTCAGTGTCCGTGCCGTCCAAATCGTACATGATCTCGTTTATAACGACAGCTGCATGCGCCAGCACTGGAGCTGATAATGCAAACATTATAATGAAAGCATACGTTATGAATTTTTTCATGGCATTTATGTTATTGTTCTAAAATCTTCCGCAAAACATCTTTGGGAACTTCTTTTATTTTTTCTTCTGTCTTTTTCGTCACTTCTTCGGCCAAATTTTCTTGTTTTACTTCTTCTTTTGGTAAGTTTAGAGTGAAGCCCTGGGATGGCGCCGGCTTCTCTTCCTCGGCACCAGCTGCGATATCGCTTTCAATACTTGTCTCTTCAGCCGCAACCCTATCAACATTCATATAAGAAGCCGGCGCCACAGAAACTCTTGCTGCCATAGCTTTGGAAATAGCATCTTTCAGCAAAGACACAGACTCTGGACTGCCCGCCTTTTTCATATTTCGCGCTACAGAACTCTGGCTTTGAGTACTTTCAAGCGAGCGCAGAGAAACGCTCTTTTCATCAGCACCCTCGGCTATTTTACTGTCCGTTATTGGCTCTTTTGGTTTATGAAAAACTTCATAACGGTTTTTCTTTATTAAAATCGGTTCAGGTACAGGAATGGATCTTACAGTACCCCCCTTATCCACAGATGCAGGCAAAACTCCAGACAGCGCTTCATTCAAGGCAGACTTTATATTTTCTGGGTTCATATCTGCCTTGCGCTTTTTCTCTTGGGCGATTTTTTCTTCTTGTTGACGGCTAACCTCTTGCTCTTTCTTTATTGACGACAAATGCTCTGTTTTAGCTGGAGCTATTTCACCAGACTTTATCTTTGCCAAATCTTCCCTACAGTACACCGGTCTGCCTGCCGTAGGTTCAAATGGAAGCCAGATTTCCTTGCCGCATATAGCGCAATTGGCCTTAAACTTTCCCTCTTTTTCTTTTTCACTTATTTCCTCTGCTGGCGGAACTTCCCCTTCTGCAAGCACCACGCCGCCCTTGGCAGCACTCCAAGAATTTATTGTTTCTTCTATGACAGCGCGAGGCATGGTATATAGCTCGCGCGATCTATCCACTATCTTTTCTATACTTACCGGATTACCGGCAAACCTAAGCGGCGGTATAGTAGTAGCTGAGAAAGGCCTTGATGTAAAACCGTCCACCATCAGCTTCAGGTATATATTGTAGTTTGGTAAAGCCACTAAGTCCTCTGGTGTTATCTCCGGCGCAAACTCTTGCTCCAGAAACTCTGCATCCTGTGCGCCTACGCGAAAAGTAATCATTGTGCCCACATTTCCAAATACTGCATCTCGCACTGCTGTGCCATTGGCTGTAACCAGCTGGTTTGTATATTGGTGGGCAATGATAAGATTTAGTCTATACTTTCTAGCTTCTGACAAAATAGACGCAAAAGAATCTGTAACGAAGTTCTGGAATTCGTCCACATATAGATAGAAGTCTTTTCTTTCTTCTTCTGGCACACGTACGCGCTCCATAGCGGCCAATTGTATTTTAGTGATAAGCATTCCTCCTAAAAGAGCTGAATTGTCTTCTCCTATTCTTCCTTTAGAAACATTTATCAAAAATATCTTACCGCTATTCATCACATCAAAAACATTAATTGTAGACTTTGCCTGTCCTACCACATTCCTAACGATGGCACTGGAAAGGAATTGCCCTACTTTATTCTGGATCGGAGCGATCGCTTCGTTTCTAAACTGATCTCGCCATTGCTCATATTCATGCACCCAAAAAGCTTTTACTACTGGGTCCTTCAAATTCCCGATGATTGTTTTTCTGTAATCTTTGTCCACAAGAAGACGCGGTATCCCAAGAAGTGTAGTACCAGGAGTATCTAATAATGCCAAAATAGCATTATTCAAAATGTATTCCATTCTTGCACTCCAAGCATTTGCCCAGATTTTTGTAAAAATACCCATAAGCCCAGATGCTACTAAGTGTTTATACCTTTCGTCTTCAAGCTCCAAAACATTAAACCCTACATGGTAGTCTGTATCTGCTGGGTTGAAGTATATAACATCATTCAAGCGATGCTCTGGAATAGAAGCCAGTATCCCCTCTACCAGCTCTCCGTGTGGATCTACAACACACACACCTTCGCCGTTGTTTATGTTTTGAATTATCATATTGGAAAGCAATGCTGACTTTCCAGTGCCAGACTTCCCCAGCACATACATATGTTGACGGCGATCTCTTCGCTTTATACCAAACAACTGTTTACTCCCGCGAAAATTCGTCCTAGCAAAGTAGGTTATATCTCTATTGTGTGGCAATTCATTTATGTCCATTTATAGAAATATTATACCTCTAGTATCGTCTATCGCCTAGTGACTTTGCGTTCTAATATTTGGATTACCCCTATACCAACAAAAAGTATTCCTGCATATAAAATCATTGCCTCCTTGTAATCAACTGGTATGACAGAAACAGAACCAAGCATGAATGCCAACAACACAATATAAAATAAACATTTTTTTATGATACACTACTCTTTAAATATCGACATAAGAAAACTTTACCGAGCATTTTTTGATAGAAACATCAACAACACAAAAGTTGTCATCATATTTATAAACAAAGAAAGAATAACTATTCATTCAAAACTTTTAAATAGTTATTCTTTTTAAAATGTATTGCGATTTTGGCTTCCGCAAAATCGCTCCGCTTATTTAATTCCGAACAAGTTTCGTTTGGTGGTGTCTTCTGGATAAAGTCCGAACTCATTTTGAGCAAAATCCCGACTGATTGCCGCGCGAAGCGCGGCAGAACCAAAACTGAACGCTCGGGCGGGCAAAAAGGAAGGGGGTTGGGGAGAAGGAATTTTTGCCCGCCCTCGCTTTCGCCGCTTCTTTTTTCGCCGCCGCAATTTTTCGTGCCAACAAAGTTGGCGCGCCGCCTCAAATTTCTTTCTCTAACGATTGCCACGATTTTTCAACAGATACTGGCAATCTCAAAGATTTTTCAATTCGCGAATTATGCTCAATAAAAATCTGTTTGATTTCGTCTTTGTTCAATTTTAACTTTAGCACAATTCGCTTGATTAAATCTATAACACCAGGAGCCAAAAATGAAAAATCTTTTGGATTAAATGGCGGAAATTCTTTTAATAATTCTGGGTCGTTCATTCCGCCAGTATTATTTGGACCATTTAAGTCAAGATAACAAACTTCGAGATATGTTCGGAGAGCGTCTTTTAATTTCATTTCGCCTCTCAGAATTTCCGCCATTTGGAAACGCGCATTGCGATATAAACCCCAATCGCCGTTTTTTGCATGTTCTATAAGTTGCTTATTCAACAAACCCCAACGAACATCGTTATCTGACGGCTCTTTGCCGCCAAATCTTTTTCGCAAAATTTCTTTTTCTTTTGCAAACTCTTCTTTTTCGGCAACAAAAATATCGTGCGTTCCGGCAACGATTGACCATTCTTCATCAATTTTGTCGGCTTCCGCTTTTGTTACAACAACGCGAGCGTCACCTTTTGGCCGAGTGCGAACAAACATAAACTCGCCACAATGCGGACACTTTGTTTTTGCTCCTGGAATTTTTGAGAGGGCTTTGTGGCAATTTGGGCACTCGGCCTTACGCTCGTCTTTTTGCTTGCGTTGTTGATTTGTGTTTTTTGATTGTGAGCGAAAAAGATCGAGTATCCCCATATTTTATAAACCTAAAAGTTGCTTCTTTTTTGCTTGAAATTCTTCCTTGCTGATAATCCCTTTTTCTTTCAAAGCGGCCAGTTTTTCTAAATCGTCAAGTCCGCTATTTTTAGCGGGAGAATTTACAGCATTTATTCTTTCCTCAATCAATTTCTTTGCTTCTGCAAAAAGCTCGTTGTTGTTCCCGCCAAATGCTGAATGAAAATTGATTGAATTTTCGTCTGTTGTTGATTGAAAAAGTCCGCTTTTGGCTTCTGAGCCACCTTTAAGCGTAAGCTGAATATAGCCAGCCGTCATTCCTGCCTTTTTCAACTGAACCGCAACAATACTGCCATATGGAATTGTTTTGTCGCCTCTCAACATTCCACCGCCAAGCAAAAAGCCTTTCGCTCCTCGCTTAATAATTACTCCCGTGTCAGTGAGAATTAAAGTTCCGTTATACCCCTTATATTCTTTGTGATTTTGATTGTCGTTCATATCAGAATTGGAGATTACTAATCATTAAGATGTTGAATGGCGTAGTCCGCTTCTGCTGTAGTAAATTTTTCGCCGTATTCAGAAGTTAATTGATCATGAATGGCGGCTGGCGACATATTCATGGTGTTCTGATAGTTTTTTGCTTTGGCTAGCGCATTTGCGTTCCAGTCGACTTTTACATTGTCTATTGCATATTGCGCGGCTTCTGCCGAAAACTTCTCGCCATAATCCGAAACTAATTGATCGTAAACACCTCGCTTGGACATATGCATTGTGTTGGCATATGAAGCGGCTTTGTTGAGGGCGGATTTATATTCTTTTGGCACACTCGTATCTTCTGTTTTAACCTCGTTTGTTTGTTCTGCGCTTGGGGTCGTGCTTGTGTTGTTTGTATTGGTATTAGAATTTGAATCAGTGGACATTGTTGCCCCGATAACACCGAGCAAAATAATTACCACAATAAATTTCAATCCTCCCGAAATTGAGAAGTGAAATTTGTCGGCGACAAATTTATTTACTGGCGGCAATAAAATCGCCGCAAGTAGTAACATCAAAATACCCGTAAGGAGTTGCGAAAACAAAAGTGTTACACCACTTATTGCCGCCAGTACTCCAAGACCCCAACTCAATACCAAACCAACAGTGATCTTTGTATGAGCTTTGCTCTGATTTTGTTCTTCGTTGTTCATAATTTTATTCTCCTTTAATTTATTAAATCATCAACGCTAACCTCAAGGGCTTTCGCCACTTTTTTTAAGGTTTCAAGCGTTGGGTTTTTATTTTCCCCTGTTTCCATTTTAATCAGGGTATTGTTGGCGACATCGGCCAATCTCGCCAACCTTTCCTGCGAAAGCCCTTTGGCTTCCCGCAAGCGTTTTACATTTTTTGCTAAATTTTGATTTGTTGACATAACTTTAGTATAATACTAACATTAAGGTCGAACCCTTGCGAAGTTTCGTTTTGTCCTTGAAAGAAGCCGCCGATTTGGGAAAAACCGAAAATTATTTGGAGTGGAAAACTTTTTTCCAAAAAATCGGCTCGAACCCCACTCTCAAAGACAAAACACTTTCATGCAATTGGGGCGAACTTTGGGATTTTGTCGCTTCCGCAAAGGGCGGAAGCGGGACACACAGCGCGGATTTTTGTTCCAAAAATCCGCTCCGCATTTCTAATT